>DASUFX010000133.1:0-5477 GCA_036274355.1 Kofleriaceae bacterium
GGTGAAGCCGCCCGACTGCACCCACATTCCGTCGAGGAACGTGAGCGGAATCCGCGTGTCGGCGACGCCGGTGCGCAGTCCGTCGGCGGGCGCACCGTCGATGAGCCAGCGGTTCTCGAGCCCGTTGGCGCCGCGGAACGCCGGACCGGCTTCGTCGCGGGAGCCGCCGAGCGCGTAATGCGCGACTTGCTCGTGCGTCGCGTCGGCGACCGGCAAGCTCAGCAGATACTTCCCCGACAGCCACTGCACGAGGCCATACGGCGTCTCGTGTTCGTCGAGCGGATCGCTCGCGTCGACGCAACCGAACTCGGTGCCATCGCTGCAGTCGAGCGGCGCCTGCTGCTGCTTCGGCGTCAGACCGAAAACGTCGCGAACATCTTCCGTCTTCTCGGTCGTCGACTTCTGGGGCGTCGACTTCTGGGGCGTCGACTTCTGGGGCGTTGGCTTTTTGCCGAGCCCGAAGACGTCGCGCGGATCATCTGCGCGCGCAACGGTCGCGAAGCTCAATACGAGCGATCCGACGACGACGCGCCGCACGCTGCGACGGTAGCACGCTTAGTGATCGTGGTCGCAATCCGGGCCGTGCTCGTGCGCGTGCTCGTGCTGGTGCTCGGCGATCTCTTTGCGCACCTTCTCCATGTCGAGCTTCTTGGCCTGCGTGACCAGCTCTTCGAGCGCGGCCGGCGGGAGCGCGCCGCTCTCGCGGAACAACAGGATGCCGTCGCGGAACAGCATGAGCGTCGGGATCGCCTGAATGCCCGCGGCACCGGCGAGCTCTTGCTCGCTCTCGGTGTCGATCTTGCCGAACACGACATCGACATGCGTCTCGGAGGCCTTCTCGAATACCGGCGCGAATGCACGGCACGGCCCGCACCACTCTGCCCAGAAATCGAGCAGGACGACGCCGCCCTTTTCGATCGTGTCTTTGAAGTTCTCTGCCGTGATCTCGACGGTAGCCATTTACCTGCAGCCTGGCGCGTTGCCATGCAAACGGCAAGCAAGTCATCCGAGATTCCATGGCAAACTGGCACGATGCGTGGAGTCATCGTGGCTGCTCTGCTTGTCGTCGCGTGCGGCGACGACGCGATCAGCGTTCCCCCCGAGGCAAATCCGCTCGGAACGACAACCAACATTCTCCCTTATCCTTCATCGCTCTACGAGGTCCGCGACGGCGACGGCGTGCACCTCGATGTCCCGGTCGGCGCGTTCCCGATGAACACGGTGACGATGACGGCGTTCGACCCGGCGCCCCTCGCCAAGCGGCGAGGGTGGCCGGCATCGACCACGATCTTATGGGCAGTGAAGGGCGGCGCCGACCCCGCCGGTTTCGTCGGCCACGGCCAGATTGCCGATAGCCTCACCGACGCCAGCGCGACCGTACTGCTCGACATGACGACGGGCGAGCGCGTCCTTCACTTCGCCGAAGTCGACGTCAACGAGCTCGACATCTTCGATCATCAGGCGGTTTACATCCGGCCTGGCGCGCGGCTTCTCGGTGGCCATCGCTACGCGGTCGGCATTCGCAAGTCGCTCCACGCGCGCGACGGTAGCCCGCTGCCGATCAGCGAGGGCTTTCAAGCCGTGCTCGATGACAAGAACACGGGACATGCGCGTCTCGATGCTGCGCGGCCGCGGTTGCGTGAGGCGGTCGCCGCGCTCGAGACCGCCGGCATCAAACGTACCGATCTCGTCGTTGCGTGGGATTTTACGGTCGAGCCCGATGATTCCGCGATCGCGGACCCGGTCGCCGCGCGCGATGCGGCACTCACCGCGATGGGGCCGCTCGGCGCGAACCTCACGTACACCGTCACGTCCGACCTCGGCACCGTCAACAACGATCCAAGGCTCGCGCGCCGCATCGAGATCGACTACCAGTCGCCGGCAGTGACCGGCGAAGCGCACGCTGGCTTCTACCGCGATGACAGCGGCACCGTGATCGCGATGGGCACGATGACCACGCAGGCCTACGTGATGATTCCGGCGTGCGCGACGTTCAACAACAAGGCCGGCATCCTCATCTATGGTCACGGCATCTTCGGCGGCCTGCCCGAGCTGCGGAACGGCGAGTACGCGCGCGATCTCGCGCAGGATGGCTGCTTGATCGTCGCCGGCACGGTGTGGACCGGCATGTCGAATGACGACATCCCGAACGCGCTGCTCGCCCTCAACGATCTCAACAAAGGGAAGGGCTTCGGCGAGCGCATCTTCCAGGGCATCGTCAACACGATCGCGCTCGAGCAGCTGCTGCGCGGCAAGTTCGCGACCGAGCTGTTCATCGATTCGCAAGGCCGCTCGATCGTCGACACGTCGCGCGTCTACTTCCTCGGCGTGTCGATGGGCCACGTGCTCGGCACCGTGTTCATGGCCTACGATCCGTTCATCACGCGCGGCACGCTCAACGTTGGCGGCGCGAACTGGGCGCTGATGTTCGAACGCTCGAACAGCTGGGCCGCGTATGGACTGCCGATCAAGAGCTCGTACGACACGCTGCTCGATGCCGTGATCATGGAGCAAGTGCTGCAGATGTCGCTGCAGCCGGCAGATGGCGCGACGATCGCCGGCATCAGCGTACCGAACACACCGGAGAAGCACTTGCTGCTGCAGACGTCGCTCAACGATGCGTCGGTGCCGAACGTCGCGAGCTTCTACCATGCGCGTTCGGCGGGCGTCGATCTGCTGTCGACGACGATCGTCACGCCGTACGGACTCCCCGCTGCGGTCGACTCGTCGACGAAGAGCGCGATCGTCGTCGTCGACGAGAAGCCATCGCAGGTGCCGCCCGAGACGAACGAGGTCTTCAACTTCAACACGATCGCGCACGAGAACCCGCGGCGGCGGACGCTGCTGCAGCAACAGATGCGCGATTTCTGGTCGACAGGCACGATCTCCAACGTTTGCACCGGCCCCTGCGACTGCGCCGCGGGTGCGTGCGGGACGCTGCGAACCGCGATGTACGGCGGCAGTTAATTGCGCGGTTCCCCGACGGGAACGCAGCTCCTGCGCGCTTTTCGCACTGCCATCGGGATTTCCGCCGGATTCGGCTGGCATCACAAATGCTGTGAGTCGGGTCATGAGCGCAAACCACAGCCAGGTCGTCGTCGGGTTCGATTTTAGCCACAGCGGGCGGGCAGCTCTCGATCGAGCGATCGGGCTAGCGACGCGAGCGCCGTGGCACGTGCTCCATTTCGTGTGCGTGATCGATCCGCACTTTGCCTTCCCGGCCTTGCCGACGAAGCACATCGATCTCGAGTACGCGAATCGCGTGCAAGAGGAGGTGACCGCGATCGTCGAGCAAGAGCTAAAGGCAAAACGCACGGACATGCCGATCCACTTCTTCGTGCACGCGCGCCTCGGCAAACCGGCGGCAGAGATCCTTGGCTGTGCGCGCGATGTCGGCGCCGACCTGATCATCGTCGGGAGCAAAGGACTCACGGGTATCGAGCGCGCAGTGCTCGGGTCGGTCTCGGAGAAGGTGGTTCGTGAGGCCGGCTGCAGCGTCGAGGTCGCGCGGCCCAAAACGTACGAGTACGTGCCGCTCCTCGCGATCACCGACGCCCAGCAGCACCAGAAGTACGCGGCGCCGCATCGCTACACGTACGAAGACCGTCGGGCAAGTCGCCGCCCCAACGACTGGCCGCTCTATTAAGCCGGGAATAAACGGCTAGCTAGATCGACGTAGGCCACGTGCTAGCCTTCAGACGTGGCGAAGCTGCGAATCACGTACAACGCACCGGTCGTCCTGACCTTCGCTCTCGCGGCGGTCATCGCGTTCATCCTCGAGAAGACGATCAGCGGATCGGTCGAGTGGTTCGCCGCGTATCCGCATCTCGATCGCACGCAGGCCTACGTCGGTCTGTTCACGCACATCCTCGGTCACGCGAACTGGCAGCACCTGATCGGCAACTTCATGCTGATCCTGCTGCTCGGTCCGATCCTCGAGGAGCGACACGGCTCGGGCCCGCTGCTGCTGATGATCTTGCTCACCGCATTCATCACCGGCATGGCGAACCTCGTGTTCTCGAACGGCGCGCTGATGGGCGCGAGCGGCATCGTGTTCATGATGATCCTGCTCGCGTCGATGGCGAACGTGCGAGGCGGCGAGATTCCGCTCACGTTCATCGCGGTCGCCGTCATCTACATGGGCGGCGAGATCATTCGCGCGTTCCGCGAGGATCAGATCTCGCAGATGGCCCACCTCGTCGGCGGCATCGCCGGCGCGGCGTTCGGCTTCATCATCGCCGGCAAGAAGGGTGTGGCGAAGGCGCCGAAGGGCGGCACCGCCGCCGACCTCGAGAAGATGCTCGCTCCGGCACGCGCGCAGACCGCAAAGCCCAAAGCGAAGATCTGACCCGAAGTCCGAAGCCTGAGGCCCGAAGCCTGATCAGACGAAGAAGTCGGGCATCAGCTTCTGCGACGGATCGACTGCGTACTCGCTGAGGTCCGTCTTGCCCGTCGACATCATCACTTCGTCATCGATGAAGAAATTGCCAGTGCACTCGCGCGCCGGTCGGTTGAAGATCACATACGCCGCGTCGCCCATGATGTCGGGCTTACGCGACGCCTTGATCATCTGATCGCCGCCGAGCAGGTTCTTGACCGCGGCGGTCGCGATCGTCGTGCGCGGCCATAGCGCATTGAACGCGATGCCGGCGCTCTTGTACTCGCCTGCCATGCCGAGCACGCACATGCTCATGCCGAACTTCGCCATCGTGTACGCGACGTGCGGCGCGAACCACTTCGTCTCCATGTTGAGCGGCGGCGACAGATTCAAGACGTGCGGGTTCTGGGCCTTCTTGAGGTGCGGGATGCAGAGCTTGCTGCATAAGAACGTGCCGCGCGTGTTGATGCCGTGCATCAGGTCGTAGCGCTTCATGTCCATCTGCTCGGTGCCCGTCAGGTTGATCGCGCTCGCGTTGTTCACGAGGATGTCGATGCCGCCGAACGTCTCGACGGTCTTCGCGACAGCCGCGGCCACGTGATCATCCATTCGGATGTCGCATGCGATCGGCAGCGCCTTGCCACCCGCTGCTTCGATCTCCTTGGCCGCCGTGAAGATCGTGCCCGGGAGCTTGGGATTCGGCTCGGCGGTCTTCGCGACGATCGCGATGTTGGCGCCGTCGCGCGCTGCACGCAGTGCGATCGCGAGGCCGATGCCGCGGCTTGCGCCGGTGATGAACAGAGTCTTTCCGCGCAGTGACATGCGCGGAACCTAGCACGATCAACCCTGATTACAGTCTGCGCTGACTGTTTATGTTCAGTCGACCGTCCACTCGGGCTCTGGTGGCCGATTCACTTTCGCCATCATCTGCGCTCCCGCGATCCCCATCACGCACCCGACACCGAAGATCCAGAACGACAGCCCGACCCCGACCATGCCGGGCGGTCCTGGCTTCGTCGCGACGAACACGCAGCCCGTGATCAGCCCAATCATCACGCCGAGTAGCGCGATGCTCGTCGGTGCGATCGGCCAGCTCATC
>DASUFX010000134.1:0-4335 GCA_036274355.1 Kofleriaceae bacterium
CCGGCATCGAGGAGGTCGGCAAGCGCCTCCAAGAAGCCCGCGACACCATCGTGAAGCTGAACGGCATCGTCGGCAAAATCCCCGACAGAGAGCACCCGGGTGACAACCGGTCGGCGCTCGAGAGGCAAGCGGAAGCCGCCGCGAAAGCTGGCAAGGTCGCCGATCTGCAAAAGCTGCTTCACGACAGCGAGGAAGAGCTCGAACGCGGCCTGACGATCATCAACGACGATCTCGATGCCGTCGAAGCGTGGCTCGCCAACTACGATCGCAAGACGCTCGCGCTAAACGTCGCTGCTCCCGCAGGTGGTCAAACGGGCGAGCAGGCTCCGGCAGCGAATCCCGAGCAACCGGTGAACCCCGCCCAGCCGCCAGCGCCGGCGCCGGCTCAACCTGAACCGCCGAAGCAGTAGCCTCGCTGCTATGCTGGGATCATGAGGATCCCGGCGAACCCCAAAGTCATCCTGCGGTCCTGCCGCGAGTACGACCCGGAGAAGATCCGGACGATCATTCGTGAAGGGCTCGAGGAGCTCGGGTTGCGTCCGTTCGGGCGCACGCTCGTCAAGCCGAACCTCGTCGCGGCCGGCCCGCTGTTTCCGAACGCGTTCACGCGGCCGGAGTTTGGCGAGGGCGTACTGCGCGCGCTCCGCGACGTCGGCGGCGACCAGGACAACGGCTCGATCAAAGAGCTCGCCGTCGGCGAGCGCTGCGGCATCACGGTGCCGACCCGCGTGCCATTTCGCGAGTCGGGCTGGGACGACATGCTCAAGAAGGTCGGCGTCAAGAAGTACCACTTCGAAGAGCAGCAGCAGGTCGAGATTCCGCTCACCCACGAGAACCGGCTGCGCGACTACATCTTCACGCCCGAGCCGATCGCGCGCGCCGACTTCTTCGTGAACTGTCCGAAGTTCAAAGCGCACCCGTGGACGACGGTGACGTTCTCGCTCAAGAACTACATCGGCATCCAGGACGATCGACATCGCCTGATCGATCACGATCACAAGCTCAACGAGAAGATCGCGGACCTCCAGCACATCATCCAGCCGCAGTTCATCGCGATCGACGCGATCACCGCCGGCGAAGGCCGCATGCTGACGCCGACGCCATTCGACCTCGGCATGATCATCATGGGCAACAGTCAGGTCGCGTTCGATGCGGTCTGCTGCGCGATCATCGGCATCGATCCGATGACGGTCGATCACATCCGGCTTGCGGCCGAGCACGGCTTCGGCACGACCGATCTGAAGAAGATCGAGGTCACCGGCGACATCTCGCTCGACGACGCGAAGAAGCGCGCGAAGGGCTTCAAGGTCGGCCTCATCCGCGTCGAGAAATACTTCGAGGGCACGCACATCTCGGCGTATGCGGGACCGCCGCCCGAGTCGGAGCACGGCGACTACTGCTGGGGCGGTTGCCCGGGCGCGATCGAGGAAGCGATCGAGATCCTGCGGCAGTTCGACAAGCACACCGACGAGAAGATGCCGCGTCTGCACGTCGTGTTCGGCGCGTACGACGGCCAGATTCCGGCGAAGCCGGGCGAGAAGGTCATCTTCATCGGCGATTGCGCGAACTGGCAGGGCGAGCTGCACGGTCAGCCGATCGACATCAAGAACCTCTACAAAGATCGCAGCACGATGGATCCGCACAGCGCGAGCTCCGAGGACATCTTCGTGAAGCTGTCGAAGGCGGGCGCGAAGATGCGCGGCGATGTCGTGCGGCTCGAAGGCTGCCCGGTATCGGTGTCCGAGCAGGTGCTCGCGCTCGTCGCAGTCGGCAAGCTCAACAACCCGTTCCTCGATCCGTCGCAGGCCGCGACGTTCACGCGCGGCTACCTCGGCTGGAAGTCGCGCGTGCTGCTCAACAAGCTGCAGCTCAAGCGCTACCAGAAGAACGGCGCATTCGCCGAGCGCGGCCAAGCAGCGCCGGATCTCGGAGGCACCTCGTGATGGGACCGGGCTCGTTGCCTCGGTACCGCCCGCGCGGTGTGTTCCCGTTGTCGAAGCGCACCCTCGCCTACACGCGCATGCGGCGCAAGGCGCGATCGTCGGCGAATAAACAGGCGCACCACACGGGACCTGTGAATACTGAGATCGTGCTCTTCGACTACGGTCCCGCGGAGTTTCCTGTCGCGTCGATGCGGCCGCGTGAAACGCGCGCGCGGATCGTCGCGGCCCTCGCCAGCTTGCAGAGCTGGTTCTTCGCGCGCTGGCGGTGGCTGCGTCCGCGCAGTGTGCCGTGCGCCGTCGCGATGCTCGGCATGCTCGCCGTGATCGCCGCGGCGAATTACCTTGCGCACTATCACGGCGCCTGCCCGCACGACGCGCCCGCTGCTGCCGTGTACATCGAGATCGCACACGGCTAACGCGGTATCGTCGGCGCAATGACGATTCGCGCCGTCCATCATTTGAACTGCGCCACGATGTGCCCGATCGCGGGCTTTCTGCTCGGCGGCAATTCATGGCGCGGCAAGATGGTCGCGCATTGCTTGTTGCTCGAGACCGAGCGCGACGGTCTCGTGCTCGTCGATACCGGCTTCGGTACGCGCGACGTCGAGGGCACGAGTGGGTTGTCGAAATCATTTCGCGCGCTGTGCGGACCTGCGCTGTCACACGCCGAGACCGCACTCGCGCAGGTGCAGGCGCTCGGTTACAAGCCGACGGACCTAAAGCACATCGTCGTCACGCATCTCGATCTCGATCACGCGGGCGGGCTCGTCGACTTTCCGCACGCGAAGGTCCATCTGCACGCTCGCGAGCACGCAGCCGCGATGGCGCGCAAGCATTTCAAGGAACGCGAGCGCTACATCGCCGCGCACTGGGCACACGGTCCGAAGTGGGAGGTCTATAGCGAGGACGGCGACACGTGGCGCGGCCTGCCTGCCGTCACGCGCCTGCGCGGCATCGATGCCGACATCGGCCTGTTGCCGATGCACGGGCACACGCGCGGTCACTCGGCCGTGATCGCAAACTCTGGCGACCGCTGGCTCGTGCATGCGGGCGACGCGTACTTTCATCGCAGCTCGATCGAGGGCTCGAGCAAAGTGCCGTTCGGCTTCGCTGCATTCGAGCGAGCGACGGAGATGAATCCTGCAGCGCGCCGCGCGTCGCTAGCGGCCCTGCGGCAGCTCGCGGCGAGCTACCCCGATCTCGATCTGTTCTGCGCCCACGACGAGCGCGAGTACTCGGCGTTACGGGGCCGGGCGTAGCAAACAACCATCCCCACCGCGCGCGGGAGTTTCCCACCCAGGTCACGCGAACTCGCGCGAAACCGCGAGCGGATGGCGATGGTGCGCCCGTTGCAGTGCGCGACCTGTATGGTGCGTCTTGCGCTAGCACCACTGCTGCTCGTCGGTTGTGTCCAGGTGTTCGGGCTCGACGATCCGTTCCCCGAAGGTGGCGACGGGTCTGGCTCCGGGGTGAACGAAGCTTGCACAGGTGCGGTCGTCGCCGGCACTTGCTACGAGCGGTTCGCCGGTCCGGCGATCTGGACGGACGCGCGCGATGCGTGTGCGAAGAACGGCGCGAGGCTCGCAAAGATGGAATCGCCTGACGTGCGATCGGCGGTCGGCGGTCTGCTCGGGCTCGACGACGAGGCATATCTCGGCGCGACCGACGAGGCCCAGTTCGGCACCTATCTGTGGCTCGACCTGTCACCCGTCACGTACGCCGGCTGGCTACCAACGCAGCCCGACGGCGACCCTGACGAGCACTGCATCATCCTGCACAACGCAGGCGCGATCGGCTGGGAAGACGACAAGTGCGACGACGAGCGCGCGTACATCTGCGAGCACAAGCTCTGAGCGTGCTTGGGCGTCCGCGACGGAGGCCTACTTCGCGATGATCGTGACGTAGGTAAACGCGCCCGCCATCAGCGGGATCGAGCTCGCGCCGGTCGCACCGCCGCCGCTGACTTGAATCGCGGTCGTCGTGCCCGCGATGTTCCCGAGGTAGATGTTGTCGCCGGTGTTGCCGTCGACCCAGCTCGTGCCGTCGAAGTGCTTCTTTACCGCTGGCGCGTCGGCCGTCGTCACCGTGCGCGTGCCGCCGTGAACATGGACGAACACGTGCGCGAGACCCGCGTCGAAGCCGAAGTCCGCGGCGCGCGCCATCGTGAACGAGCGATAGCTGAGCGTCGCGCCGCTCTGGATCACGGTCTTATCGATCTTCACCTTGCCGCCGATGTAGTTCGCGGAGAGTCCCATCGGCGTGATCGTCGCGAGGCCATCGCTCGGCGCGACGCACAAAATGAAGCGGCCGTTCGGCGCGGTCATCGTGGTCTTCGTCGGATCGGCGTCGACCGTGAACGTCGCCTGCGGAATGCCGTGGAACGCGGTCGCCG
>DASUFX010000135.1:0-24735 GCA_036274355.1 Kofleriaceae bacterium
TGAAACGACGAAGACGAAGGACATCACCGGCGGTCTGCCCCGCGTGGCCGAGCTGTTCGAAGCGCGCAAGCCGAAAGACCACGCAGTCATCTGCGACATCGACGGCGTCGTGCACTTCGGCAAGGACACGAAGGGTAAGCGCAAGGTTCTCATCGTCCCCGAGGTCGGCGATCCGGCCGAGTACCTGATCCCGAAGGGCAAGCACCTCTCCGTCCGCGAAGGCGACCGCGTTCGCGCCGGCGAGGCCCTGATGGACGGCCCCGCGAACCCGCACGACATCCTCAAGGTCCTCGGCGAGCGCGCGCTCGCGAAATACCTGGTCGATGAAATCCAGGAGGTCTACCGACTCCAGGGCGTGCGCATCAACGACAAGCACATCGAGGTGATCGTTCGCCAGATGCTCCGTCGCGTCTCGGTCTCGGACCCGGGCGATACGAACTTCCTGGTCGACGAGCACGTCGAGAAGCACATCTTCGAGGAGGAGAACGAGCGCGTGATCGTCGCCGGTGGTCAGCCGGCGAAGGGCGACGCACTCTTGCTCGGCATCACGAAGGCGTCGCTGTCGACCGAGTCGTTCATCTCGGCGTCGTCGTTCCAGGAGACCACGAAGGTGCTCACCGAGGCGTCCATCAACGGACGCGTCGACTACCTCCGCGGCCTCAAGGAGAACGTCATCATGGGTCGCCTCATCCCCGCCGGCACCGGCCTGGGCGCGTACAAGCGCCTCACGGTCGACGTGGAGACCGAGGACGAGGACGAGGATCTCGCCGAGGGTGGCTCGTACTCGAGCCACGGCGGCGCGATGGACATGCCCCGTGACAGCGACGACATGGGCTCGACGGCCGAAGCGCTCGAGTAGAGTCAGACGTCTCGCGATTGCGAGATCGAGAAAGCCCAGCGTCTCACGCTGGGCTTTTTTGTTGCTCTCGCGCGGTTGCGTACCGACGCGCGAACACGATCACCGCGGCGAGTATCGTCGTCACGATCAGCCACTGCGAGTACCGGTAGTCGGGCGCGGGCGCGAAGAAGAAGTACGAGAGCTCGTAGCCGATGCCGCTTCCGACAAGTGCCATGACCAGGCGATCGCCGCGCGCGAGCGGTAGGAGGACCAGCGAGATGACGATGTAGATGAACGGCACGTACCAGATGCCGCCCACACGGCGTAGCAGCCAGAACGCGGCGCGCTGGATGTCCGACGGCGATGCCTCGTGGTGCAGGCGCTCGTACAGATCCTTGTCGCCGGTGAACGCAAAGTCGAACATCGGCGTCGGCACGCGCGGCCGGATGCCGAGCCGGATCACGCGTTTGAACACTTCCCAGCGGTACTGCAGATATGCGAGCGGATAGGCGCGCACGACGGAGCGCCATGCGTGGGTCACCCCGTCGCGCTCGGCATCCGTCGCGGGCCAGGTGATCTGTGGGTTGTCAGCATAGTAGGCGTTCCAGCCGCGCGGCTTGTAGCGCGTGACGATCGTGCTCTGGATATCATGGTCGACGGTCAGCGGCGCTCCTGCGAGCAACTGGCGCGCTTCGGCGTCATCGATCGGCGGCGCGTAGCGGATCGTGCCGACGATATCGGTGACCGCAAGCGAGACGACCCACGGATGTTCCTGGCGCGTCGCGAGCGCGTTATTGATGCCGACACTCGCGACCGTGATCGCGACCCACAGCCCGGCGGCCATCGCGATCCGTCGCCAGCCCGTGCCGACGCTCCACAACAGTAGCAGCGGTGCAAACGTCGCGGCCGCGCCGTTATGGCGCATCGCCGATGCGAAGAGCAGCGCACCGAGGCCGAGCCAGTTCCAGCGTCGTCTGCTCGCGAGCAGCCCGGCGATCCCGAGCAGCAGGAACGCCGCCATCGGAGCGTCCTTCCACACCACGAGCATCACGGTCAGCACCGGGGGAAACCACGACAGCGCGACGACGACGATCGCTGCGTGCTTGTCCTGCAGCCGGTGACGCAACACCCAGTACGCGCCGACAATGAAGCCGACGACCTGGAGCACGAACATGCCCACCGGGCCGGCAATCACGACTTCGATAGCCCGCCACAACACGGACATCGTTGCCGGGTGCCAGTCGCCGTGCTCCCAGCGGCGCGCCAGATCGAGTTGATCGGCGGAATCAGCGGCCATGAGCCCGGGATAGCCACACGCGATGACCCCAGCCATCGCGAGCAAGAGGATCCAGCGGACCCGCACGTGCTCTAGGTACCACGAGGGATGCGAGCCGTGGCACTTCAGCTCGGGCAGCACGCGACAGTAACGAAGAATGCGGCGCCGAGTTGCTGCTCCTCGAGGGTGGCGGTCGTGCCTGAATCGAGACACCCGTAGTGCTGGTGCAGGCAGCTGGCTTGTTGGCAGCCCGCTTGCGCGCATTGGGTCAAGCGCACGCACGGATCGGTCACGCCCGACGTGCGCCAGCCGGCCCAGGTTGGAGCTGGCACCGTCGCCAGGTTGCTGCAGTTCGCGGCCTGGGCGGCTCGTGGTGCCGGCGCCGGGGTCGTCGGCTGCTGTGCGGTCGTCGGCGTCGAGTCGCTGGCTGCTCCACACGCGCAAACCAAAACCAAAGCAAGGTAGTGCATGACCGCGTTGTACTGCTCGCGACGCGGCGTCGATGTCAGGTCCGCGTAAGCGCGGATGTCAGGTCCGCGTAAGCGTTGCGCGCGCGACGCGCATCACACGAGCAGCGTGACGATCAATACGGCGGCAACGACCGCGACCACATCTTCGATGATCGCGACCGGTCGATCGCGACCGACGGCGCGAGCCAACCGGACGCGCAGCTCGTAGCCGGCAAACGTTCCGATCAGCGCGCCGATGATGCCCTCGCAAAGCCCGAACACCCACCACGAGTGGGGCATCACGACGGCTGCACCGCACAATGCGCCACTCGCGACGCGGCCGATGACCTGCGGAGGCGACTTTCGAGTCGGCACTCGTGGCAGCTGATCGAAGATGGATTCCCAGATCAGGAGCGCCGTGAAGATGTACGGCGTAAGGCCAGCGCCGAAGAACGCAAGTCGCGTCCCCGCGAGTGGCAGCGCACCGAAATAGGCCGCCCAGCTCACGGCAGCGGGTGCCGTGAACGTGCGTAGCCCCGCGATCACACCGATCAGCAACGCGGCCAGGTAGGTAAGCATCAGGTCCTCACCGATCGTAAGGCGAGCAACCATCGGACCAGCCGCCGCCCACCGGCGTACGTCGAGCCACGCATGGGATTGCCGCGACGGCGGAACGCTCGCAGTGCAAGCCTGACACGTTGGCAACGCTGCGCCGACCACGCACCGGGAATCGCGCGCTTATGTAGTCGCGTGCGTTGGCCCGCGAGTTGGTAATGCGAACGCCATGCGCTGGCTCATCGCATTGCTCGCCGTTAGCGTCCCGGTTGCGGCATCCGCCGAGACCGTCGACGAGTCGATCTACAACTGCAAGCCGCGCGACGCAGCGGTCGAGATCACGTTCAAGCCCGAGATCGAGCTCAAGGAGCTCTTGTCGTGGGCAGTCGGCTTCACGTGCAAGAAGTTTGTATTCGATCCGCGCATCGTGTCGACGGGCCGCAAGGTCACGCTCGTCGCGCCGGGCAAGCAAACGCCGGCGCAGGCCTACGACATGTTCACGACCGCGCTCGGCACACTCGGCCTCACGGTCGTTCCTAAGGGCCGTCTGCTCGAGATCGTCGAGTCGGCAGTCGGCAAGACCAAGACGCCACCGATCTACGCGCCCAACCAGGTCCCCACGGCGAGCGAGCAGATCGTTCGCTACTTGATGCGTCCGCAATACGCGCAGCCCGAGACGATGCGGCAGGCCGTCACCGCATTCAAATCCGACGCCGGCGACGTCCAGGTCATCGGCTCGCTGGTGCTCGTCACCGATCACGCATCGAACATCCGCGACATGGCGTCGATCGCCAAGCTCATCGACGTCCCGGGCGGTGCCGACGGCATCTACGCGATTCCGGTCAAGCACGCCGACGCGAGCAAGCTCGCCGAGAAGCTCGGCCAGCTGCTCGATGTCAGCGCCGGCGCGTCCATCGGCCGCGGCCCAACAAAAGGCGATCAGCAAGTCACGCGCGACACGACGCAAACGCCATCGAAGCTGCTCGTCGATGAACGCACGAACACGCTCATCGTGTCGGGTACCGACGCGGCGTTCCAACGGGTCAAGGCGCTCGTCGAGCGGCTCGACATCTCGCTCGAGATCGAAGGCGGTGCGTCGATGCACGTCTATCAGCTCGGCAGCGCGATCTCCGAAGAGCTCGCGAAGACGCTCAACGACGCGATCCAAGCCCAGACGCAGAGCGGGCAGGGCGACAAGAAGGCACCACCCGGAACCGCGAGCGGCGACCTCACGCAGCTCGAAGGCCCGGTGCGCGTGATCAGCGACAAACCGACCAACAAGCTGATCGTGATGTCGTCGGGCCGCGACTTCCTCGCGATCCGCGAAGTGATCCGCGAGCTCGATGTGCCGCGCCGCCAGGTCTACATCGAGGCGATGATCCTCGAGGTCCAGATGGGCAACGGCCTCTCGCTCGGCACCAGCTCGCACGGCGGCTTGAACTACGGCGCCGACAATTCGTCACTCCTGATCGGCGGCGTCCAGGCGCCGAGCCTCAAATCGACGAACCTCGAGACGCTCACCGGCGCGAGCGGCCTCATTGGCGGCTTGCTCGGCAAGACGCTGCCCGGCTCCGAAGCATTGTTCGGCAAATCGATTCCGTCCTACGCGGTTCTGTTCCAGGCGCTCGCAGACACGTCGCGGATGAACATCCTGTCCACGATGCCGCTGATCGTCGTCGACAACGAGCAAGCCAAGTACAAGCTCGGCACCAACGTCCCGTACATCAAAGGCGTGATGCCGACGTCGGTCACGAATACCCAGCTCACGACGAACATCGATCGCAAAGACCTCCTCCTCGAGCTCGAGATCAAACCGCACATCTCGACTGATGACTCCGTTCTCCTCGAGGTTCGGCAGGCCTCTGAAGACCTCGGCGACAGCAATTCGCAGCTCGGCCCATCATGGTCGACGCGCAGCATCGAGACGCGCGTGCTCGTTCGCGATCAACAGACCATCGTGCTCGGCGGCCTGATCCAGAACCGCGAGCAGATCGCGACGAGCAAGGTACCGCTGCTCGGCGACATTCCGATCCTCGGTCACCTGTTCAAGTACACGTCGAAGTCGCAGAAGAAGATGAACCTGCTCGTCATGCTGACGCCGTACATCGTCAAGGACAACCTCGACCTCGAGAACATTCGCGCCCGCAAGCAGCGCGAGTACGAGGAGTTCGCCGGCTCGTTCCGTCACCTCGACGGCCAAAAGTACTTGCCGCGCATCGACTACACGCGCAAGCGCGGTGTCGTCGAGGAAATCAATCGCATCGTGCTCGACATCGAAGCCGAGACCGCCGCCCGCGGGAAGCTGCACACGGCCGTCTCGGTCTCGCCCGGCCTCGTCGAGCCCGCTCGTTTCGAAGCGGAGGCGCCCGACGACAAGCCCGCACCCGAGGAGAAGCCGGCCCAAGTCGCGCCACCAACGCCGTCATCGGCTGCACCGCGGATCGTGCCGAGCGGGTTTTCGACCACCGGCACCGCCGCCACGCCGCGTGCGCCATGGCAAACGCCGATGGGCTTCGCGGACTAGCACCGCGCCGCCGCCCTGCCGCGCGCCTGGTCCCGTCGCAGTGACCCGGCCGCGCCTGGTCCATTTGGCGATTTGTCCGCGACGGTGGTCGCGTATCCGATGCTCTTGGATCGATGCCTCCGAGGCGTCGTGATTGCGCTTCTGCACGGTGTCATGGACCTCGTTTGTGTGCTGGAACGACGCCGCATCGTCGATGTCAGACCGATCTATTATCTGCCTAAATCAAGATGGCGAAGCAGCAGGTGCAGGGCGAGCTCGATCTGAAACCGCGCACGTGGGGTGGCGCGCGCGAAGGCGCCGGTCGCAAGCCGAACGCGAATAAGCGCGACCCGGCACATCGCGTACGACCCGCTCTCAAGCGTTATCACCCGGTGCACGTCGTGATGCGTGTGAAGAAGGACGTGCCACGCTTGCGGACGGGCAAAGCATATCGCGCGATCCGCCGCGTGCTCGTGAAGTGTCTCGGCAACGAAACGTTTCGCGTGTGCCACCTATCGATCCAGCGCAATCACCTCCACTTTCTCGTCGAGGCGAACGACAAGCGTGCGCTGTCGTCGGGCATGCAGCGCCTCAATATTCTCGCGGCTCGCGCGCTCAACGCTGAGCTCGGGCGTTCCGGCAGCGTCTTCGAGTTTCGCTACCATGCAACGCCGATCACGAGCCCCAAACAAGCGCGGAATGCGCTCGCCTACGTGCTCAACAACTGGCGCCGGCACGACGAAGACGAGAGCTGCGAGCGCGCCCAGACCGCGAAGCTCGATCCCTACGCGAGCGGCCTTTCGTTCGCCGGTTGGGACGGGATTGCCTTCGCCAAGCCTGTCGACTTCACCCCGTTGTCCGTATCGGAGCCGCAGACCTGGTTGTTACGCGTCGGCTGGCGAAGGCACGGCTTGCTCCGCGTCGATGAAGTACCTGGCCGTCTGCACTAATTTCGTCGCGTCCGTGTAGTGCTCCGCATCGGCTACCGTACGAAACGGTTAGGTTCATCGGCCCCGTCACGTCCGCGGAATCGATCGCGACCTGCAGCGTTCGCCCCGACACCGCCCACGCGCCACGCGCTCTCAGGTCGTCGCGACCGGTCATGGGTCGTCGCGACCGGTCATGGTCGTCACCGCCGGTCGTGGTCGAGGATGATTCGATCTCCTCACGCAAATCTCGGGGACCACTATCAAGCTGCGTCCGTGCAGTGCTCTGCATCAGGTATTCATTCGACGTCTTCGCGCAACGACTCGCGGACCGCCATCAAGATGCGCCCGAGCTCGTTGCGACCACTGCCATCGCCGCCGTCACCCCAGAAGTCATCACGGTCCGTGTGCTCGACGAGCTTTGCGTCGCCCGTCGACAGCAGCAGCGTCCGGAGCTCGCCGTGCTGGCGGAACTTCGCTTCGACGGCCTCGCGCATGATCCCTACCTTCACGCGTTCCCAGTCGCGTCGCAGCTTGCGCTTGCGATCGCGCCCCATCCGCGCCGCGATCATCGGCGACGCAACGGCGCGGATCTCGTCCTGGTCTTTGATCGCTGCGAACTTCTGTGCCTGGAAGAAGTGCTCCGACGTCGGCCAGCGCTTGCCACGCAACGTGATCGGATACGGCGCGAAGTTCGAGAATTCGCCGTATTCAGCATTCACGCTGTAGAACCGGACAGCCTGCGCCGGTTCGTTGCCACCACGCTTGCCCGACATCGACGCCAGGATGACCCGACTCGGCACAATCGCCAACTGGTGCTACCCAGATGCGATGAAGATCGAGCTCAATGCCGACGAGGCGCTCGTTTTGTTCGAATGGATCATGAGGTTCTCGGACCGAGGAACCTACCCGGTCGAACACGAAGCGGAGGAGCTCGTGCTGTGGCAGATCGAGGCCCAGCTCGAAACGACACTCGTCGAGCCGTTCGAGCCGAACTATGTACAGCTCGTCGAGCAAGCGCGTGCACGAATCGTGGCGGACCAGAGGGCACGCTAGAGCGCAGCTTCGGGACCTGGCTGTTCGTGCTGCGCAGGCTACGCTGTTGCCGTGGAACTGACACCGCTGGAGGCGGCGGTCCTCGACATGTTGCTCGCCGGCGACGATCCGTGGCTCGCAATTCTTCGCGAACAGCGACGGCTGCTTCACGTCACCGGTCGAGAGCACAGTGGGGTCGGGTTCTCCGCTGATCTCGCGGTGCCGGCAGACGCGCCGAAGCTCCCCGGTGGTGCAACCGTCCGCTTCGGCGACGTGAGCGCGGACATCGATGGTCTCGAGCAGGGTGCTGGCTTCCTGCTGTTCATCGACGGCGGCGTGATCACAGTGCTCGAGGGCTACCTCTATGGCGACGCGGAGTGGCCCGTCGAGGTGACGAAGTTCACGTTGCGTTACGACCGCGAGCCACGGGATCTAGCGCCGCTACATTAGGCGCGGGCTTCGTCGAACGGGTGACAACGCTGCGCCGCAGACCACCCGTGTATCGTCTCCGATCAGCTGCGCTAGCGAACGAGCGCCGCAATCGTCTACCCTGGTAGAGATGCGGGTTGCGGCTTTGGCGCTGGTCGCCGTGATGGGGTGCGTGCACTCGGAGTCGGTGATGTGCGGCGATCGCGCCTGTCCCGGCGGCACCGAGTGCGACGACGTCCACATGTTGTGCATCGATCACGATCAGCGCACCGCGTGTAATACCTCGGCCAATGGCGATGCATGCACGACGTCGAAGCGCGCTGGCATCTGCGACCAGAACGTGTGCCTTCCCGGTTGCACCGACGGCGTCGCGGATCCCGGCGAGGAATGCGACGATGGCAATCGCGTCGATCACGACGGCTGCTCCGCGACGTGCGTGACCGAGGAGCCGACGTGGACGGTCTGGCAGAGCCCGTGGACGCCGCGCTCCGGCCACATGGCCGCGTACGACTCCGATCGCAAGCGTGTCGTCGTGTTCGGCGGTGCCGACGCGAACGGGGCGACCGACGATCTGTGGGAACGTGACACTGATGGCGCGTGGACGCAGATCGACATCACGCGGCCATCGTCGCGCGCGTATGGCGCCATGGCCTACGATCCGGTCCGCAAGGTCACGGTGCTGTTCGGTGGCGCGTCGAAGCTAGGGACGCTGCTGCGCGATACCTGGGAGTACGACGGCACGAGCTGGAAGCAGATCACGCCGCCGACGTCGCCGACGGGGCGTGCGTATTCGGCGATGGTGTTCGATCCGATTCGCCAGCGCATCACGCTTGTCGACGGACTCGACGGTGTCGATGTGCCGGCGTCGGGGCTCGTCGCCGATGTGTGGCAATACGACGGCACGACCTGGACGCAGCTCACGACGACCGGCACGCCGCCACCACGTCGTGCGCACGCGCTCGCATGGGATACCGCGCGTCAGCGGCTCGTGATGTTCGGCGGCATTCGCCCTATCCCCCCCACCACGGCCGCCACCTCCGAGACGTGGGAGCTGTCGTTCGGCACGAGCTGGACGTGGACATGCACCAGCGGCGAGGCGACGTCGCCAAGCGCGTGCCCCCAGGCAGTCACGCGGCCGACGAATCGCTACAGCTCCTCGCTCGTGTACTCGCCGCTTCACAACACCATCGTCATGTACGGCGGCCTGACAAACGCCGGCACCGCGACGCAGAACGCGTCGGACACCTGGACGTATGGCGCCACCGGTTGGACCGCCACTACGCAGGCCGTGTCGCCCGGCGGACGCAGTGCGGCTGCGCTGAGCGACTGCGAGATCCAGATCGATGCCACGACATTCCAGCATCGTCCTGTCCTCATCGGCGGCTCGACCGATGAGGGAGCGACCGACGAGGTCTGGGAGCTGACCTCGGCATGGCTACGCACGCTCACGCCCGGCAACGCGCCGCCGCGCTACGACATCGCTTTGAGCTACGACGCGAAGCGCGATCGCACCGTCAGTGTCGGCGGCTATCTGCCGCCGCTCGCGCGCGCCGACACGTTCGTGTTCGACGGCAAGGTCTGGAAGCGCCAGCCGCCGCTGCCGGCGATCCGATTCGCGATGTCGGCGACCTACGATTCGACGCGCGAGCTCGTCGGCGTGTTCGGCGGGCTCACCCAATCGAGCAACCGTACGAACGAGACGTACGCGCTGACCGGCCTCACCTGGATGCAGCTGCCGGGTCCCGCACCATCGCCGCGCTACGGTGCCGCGCTTGCACACGATCCGCGCGCGAGCGTGAACGTGCTGTTCGGCGGCAACGACATGAGCGGCACCAACCTGCGCGACACATGGGAGCTCGACATGAATGGCTGGTCGCAAAACATGTCGGCTGGCGGTCCGCCCGCGCAGCTAGGCGCGGCGATGGCGTTCGATCCTGAACGACAAGAGCTCGTGCTGTTCGACGGTGCGGCGAAGACGTGGCTCTACACGAATCGCGTGTGGACGCCGCTCGAGACGACCGCATCACCGCCCGCACGTAATGGCGCGCGCCTCGTGTATTTCCCGTCGCGCAAGCGGCTCGTGTTGTACGGAGGCGTCGCGGACAACGGCACGTCGACAACGCTGCTAACGGATATGTGGGAGCTCGACACCGACGGCGACGCGCGCGCGTGGCACGAGGTCGTCTACGCGAATCCGCCGCCGCCGCGCCGCGGGTTTGGCTTTGTCGCGCACGCGTCACTCGATTCGCTGGTCTTGCGCGCGGGTCAGACGAGCAGCGGCGAACCGCTCGACGACACGTGGCTGTTCCGGTGGCAGTCCGCAAAGTGAACGTGCGCCACTAACGTACGAGTTAAGATCTCAGCGCTGCGGGCAGCAGATCAGTTACGATCGCGTCCAGATGCGCGGGATGTTGATTGCGTTCGTGTCGCTCACGGCCTGCGCGTCGGGAGGCGACAAGCCCGATGCGGCGCCGGCGCGCGACACTGCCGTCGACGTGCCGACCGTCGTCAGCGCGGTATGTCCGAGCGGGCAACTCGCAGTCGACGTCTCGTCGTCGAAGGAGCTGACCTGCGTGCCGCTCGACGGCTTCACGCGATCCGCGCTCGCCGATCACTGCAGCGTGTATCTCGGCTGGCGCGATAGCTGCGATGCCTGCACGACGCCGCCCGCGAAGTGGGGCCGCGTCGAGACTGGTAGTTGCTCGCCCGGCACCGGCACGAACAACACGTGCACGATGCCGACGCTCGGCGGCACACCGGTGCATATGTTCGGGCTCGATCTCGACGGCGACATGGACGGCAACGACAAGCTGTACGCCGGCCTTCACTGCACGAGCGAAGACGACAGTGGCGCGATCGCGCCGTGCCCGGCAGGCCAGCTCGTCAACGGCTTCAACGGCACCGCGTGGAGCTGCGCGTCGTATGCGGCGGCCGTCGTCTCGTATGTTCACGCGAACTGTTCGATCTATCTTGGCTGGCAAGACAGCTGCGATGGCTGCACCAGCGCGCCGCCGAAATGGGGCCTCACGTCGAACGATACGTGCATGAACGGCGCAGGCACCGACAACACGTGCATCGCGCCGACGCAGCTAGGCCTCGAGCAAGTGCGGCTGTTCGGGCTCAACACGGACGGTGACGTCGATGGCAACGACAAGCTTCACGTCGGGCTGCGCTGCGAGCCGCCGGGGCAGGGCAGCTCGATCCAGACTTCGATGTGTCCGACGGGACAGTTCGTCGCCGAGACGCTCACGCAAGGCGGCTTTCGCTGCGAGAGTCCGGCCGCAACCGTCGCGCAGTATTTCGGTAGTCACTGCACGCTGTACTTCGGCTGGCATGACAGTTGTGATGGCTGCATCACGCCGCCGACGAAGTGGGGCACGGTTCGCGTCGGCGCGTGCATGAATGGCACCGGCGTCGACGACACGTGCTCGAAGTTCACGCTCGGCGGGCAGTCCGTCGACATGTTCGGGCTGTCGCCCGACGGCAACGTCGACGAGAACGACGTGCTCTACGTCGGTTTCCGCTGCGAGTGACTGTCGCGGAACTTGCTGTAGTTGTTGGCAGATCGCGAAGCGTCGCGACCTGGGCCCGTGCCGCGGCTCTACCCTGGTGATGACTGCTTACTCGCCGCCTTCTTGCGGATCGCTCGAGTCGCCCTTCGGTTGCGCGCCGCGCGTCGTGCGCTTGGCTTTGGGTTTCGGCGGCTCGGCGGCAGGTGCGGCGGCTGCGGCGGCGGGCGCGGCAGCACCGTCACCGCCCGTCACCTTTGCGAACCCGGATTTCTGGGCGTCGTCGAGATGCTGGCGACAGCCGTCGAGCTCGGCGTCACTCTCGACGGTCGCGAAACAACTGCGCGCTTCGTCGGACCACTTGTCGCCGGTACACCGTGAGCGCAGCTGGGTCTTGGCGTCTGCTTGCGCGTCGGGTTGGTCAGCGTGGATGACGATCGCGAGCTTGTCCGCGACGACGTCGCACGACGGACCGGCAGTTTTCGGAATCGGATCCGGAGTTGGCGGCGGAGCCGCGGGTTTGGGCGAGCCACCACAGGAGGCGGCGATCGTGAGGACGAACAACGCGAGGAGTCTCATCCACTTCATTGTAGCCGGCCTCGTGTAAGAATCGGGCGATGCGTCTTTTGGGGACTGCGCTTGTCGTCGCTGTGTGGCTGTGCTCCGTCGCGGAAGCAAAGCCGAAGCAGACAGCTGCGCCCAAGCCGACGCCCGCGGCGACCGCGCCCGGCAAGCCCGCGAAGCCCGGCAAGCAGGCGACCCCGCAACAACAGGCGGAGATCGCGAAGCTCGAACAGGAGCTGACGCAGCACCAGATCAAGCAGGCGTACTTCGCCGCGCTCAAGGTCGCGAAGCAGCTCTGGGACCTACAGAAGAAAGCGACCGGCGAGGACTCGCCCGAAGCGCAGCGCCGCAAGGCTGCGGTCGCAAGCGCGATGTCGAACGCCGGTGATTACGCCGGCGCGCAGAAGCTGTACGAGGAGATTCTCCACACGACCGAGAAGGAGAAGGGACCGGAGTCGCGCGAAGCGCTGTACGCACTGATGCCGCT
Organism: Kofleriaceae bacterium; assembly: GCA_036274355.1. GTDB lineage: Bacteria > Myxococcota_A > Polyangia > Haliangiales > Haliangiaceae > JABFXX01. Next base: position 12,572 of record DASUFX010000135.1, read on the forward strand.
GACCAGCACGTACTGGTCGCAGAGCCGGTTCGGCGAGGTCGAGCCGCTGATGAAGCGACAGCTCGAGCTGACCAAGAAGGTCGAGGGCGAAAAGAGCCCGATGTATTCGGGTCAGTTGCAGATGTACGCCGGGTTTTTGACCCTGCGGAACGAATTCTCGGCCGCGCAGCGCGTCTACGAACAGGTGCTGCAGCTCGCCGAGTCGACCGCGACGAGCAAGACCGACATTTCGCTGCTCGGGCCGGTCCAGGCGCTTGCGAACAGTTTCTGGCAAACGAACCAGCAGCAGAAAGCGATCCAGCTGTTCGAGCGCGCGATCACCATCGTCGATGCGCAGACCGTCAACGGTCCGATCATGAAGATGAGCACGCGGTGGGGCATCGCCGCGCAGTACTCGTATGGCGGTCGCAAAGATCTCGGGTTGCCGCTCATGAAGAAGGCGATCGAGATCGGCGAGAAGGACATCGCTCAGCTCGAGAAGGACAAGCCGGACGACTATCAGATTCCAGCGATGCTCGGCCAGATCGGCTACATGTATCGGCAGATCGGCGACCTGCCGCACGCCGAGAAGGCGTATCTGAAGACGATCGCGCTCGCCGAGAAGAAGAAGACGTACTCGGGCTACGAAGCATCGCTTGCCGACCTCCGGCGCGAACAGGGCAAACCGAAAGAGGCACTCGCGCTGCTCGAAAAGGGCCGCGACCAGATGGCGAAGCTCTCGCCGATCTCGGCGACGGTCTACAACACGCAGATCGCGCAGGTGCTGAGCGAGCTCGGCGAGTACAAGCGCGCGATGCAGCTGCTCGACGAGCACCGCAAGTTCGTGATCAAGCAGTACGGCAAGAAGCACCCGATGTACATCACGGCCCAGATGTCGGCGGTGAACGTGTACGCCGCCGCCGGTGAGATCAAAGAGGCGGAGTCGATCCTCGACGACGCGCTCGACGCCGCGGAGCGCGATCTTGCGAACGTGATGCGCAGCGGCACCGACGCCGATCACGCGATCTATTTCGCGCGTAACTCGTACATCCTCGATACCGCGCTGAACTTCGGCTTCAACTACGCACCGAACAGCGGAAGCGCAGCCCGGCTGGCGCTGACCACGCTGCTGCGTCGCAAAGGCCGCATCCTCGATGCAGCGGCTGCCTCGCTCGCCACGATCCGCAGCAAGCTGTCGCCCGACGACAAGAAGATCCTCGACGAGCTGAACAGCGCACGCGCACAGCTCGCGAAGCTCGTGAATGCAGGCCCCGGCGCGACCGGCGGCGATGCCGACGCGTACGGCAAGGAAGTCGCCGCACTCGAAGAGAAGGTGCTCAAGCTCGAGATCGCGGTCTCGAAGAAGAGCGCCGCCTATCGCACGGTGACACAGCCGATCGAGCTGGCTGCAATCCAGAAGGTGATTCCGAGCGACGCGCGGCTCATCGAGATCGTGAACTATCAGCCGTGGGATCCGCGGATGGCGTACACGATCTCGCCGAAGCTCCAGCCGCGCCACTACGCCGCGTACGTCCTAGGTGCGAAGGGCGACCCGGCGGTCATCGAGCTCGGCGAGGCGGCAGCGATCGACAAGGCGATCGAAGACTTCCGCAAGGCAGTCGCGGATCCGGACAACGATCGCGCAGGTGACCTCGGCAACGCGCTGTTCAAGCTCACGATGGGCAAGATCGTTCCGAAGCTCGGCGGCGCGACGAACATCCTCGTCGCACCCGACGGTGCGCTCAACGTCGTGCCGTTCTCGGCGCTCGTCGACGATAACAAGCAGTTCCTCATCAAGAAGTACACGTTCACGTACCTGACGAGCGGTCGCGACCTGTTGCGCGTGGGCTTGAAGACGAAAGCGCAGGGCGGCGGCGTGGTGTTCGCCGATCCGAAGTTCGACTCGACCGGTCCCGCGGCTCCGGGAGGCGGCACGACGCGCGGCGCGCGCTCCGTCGATCTGCGTTCGCTGCGCTGGGTACCGCTGCCGGGCACCGGCCAGGAAGCCGACGCGCTGATCAAGGCGATGAAGAACCTCAAGGTCTATCGCGGCGATCAAGCGACCGAGGGCGCGCTCAAGGGCCTCCACGCGCCGAAGATCCTCCACCTCGCGACGCACGGCTTCTTCCTCCCCGACGAAGCACCGCCGCCGGCACCGGACCAGAGCCAAGGCGGACCGCCGATGGGATTGGCGATGCCCGGCAGCGCGGTGAACACATCCGTGGGCTCGACCTACGAGAACCCGCTGCTGCGTTCGGGCCTCGCGCTCGCCGGCGCGAACAAGCTGCAGAGCGGCGACGACGACGGCGTGCTCACCGCGCTCGAAGCCAGCGGCCTCGATCTCTGGGGCACGAAGCTCGTCGTGCTATCGGCATGCGAGACCGGCGTTGGCAAGGTGAGCAACGGTGACGGCGTCTACGGCCTCCGTCGCTCGCTCGTGATCGCCGGCGCCGAGAGCCTCGTCATGACGCTGTGGCAGGTCGACGACTTCGCGACGAAGGACCTCATGGCCGGCTTCTACAAGAAGCTGGCTGCTGGCAAGCCGCGCAGCGCTGCACTCCGCGAGATGCAGCTCGAGATCGCGGGGCAAGAGAAGTACGCGCATCCGTTTTACTGGGCCAGCTTTTTGCCGGCCGGTGCACTCACTCCGATCAAGGACTGACCCATGTCACTACGCCCGCTGTTGATCCTGTGTCTCCTCACCGCGACCGTCGCCGCTGGGCCCAAGCCCAAGAAGGCGAAACAGCCGCCGGTGAAGTCGCCCGCCGCCAAGCTCGACAAGAAGCAGCTCGAGATCGAGCGGCACGAGTGGATGGCGCAGTACTACATCCTCCGCGCGAACGACATGAAGGGCGCCGCGAAGGAGTACCAGGCGATCCTCAAGCTCGACGCGAAAAATCTGAACGCGTCGCTCGCGCTGTCGTCGATCTATCGCCGCGACAAGCAGGACAAGCAAGCGCTCGACGTGCTCGTCAAAGCGACGAAGGCAAACCCGGCGAGCATCGATGCGTGGCTCTCGCTCGGCGAGCTGCAGTCGCAGATGAACGACAGCAAAGGCATGAAGGCGTCGGTCGACAAGGCGATCGCGCTCGACGGTTGGAACACGAGCGCATACTGGCTCTTGTTCGACGATGCGAGCCGGCGCCTCAAGGGCGGCGAGGCTGCTGCCAAGACCGAAGCGCTCGCTGCTGCGCGCAAGATCATGGAGACCACGCCGCCGCGCCGCCGCACCGGCACGCTGTACAAGGTGGCTGAGCGTGCGGTCGTCGAGCTGTCGGGTGAGCCGATCGAGCTGACGATCTACGACGCGAAGGCCGCCTACGCCGCCGCGTTCGAGACCGGGCTCATGGGCACGATCAACCAGCAGATGGACAAGGCGCGGCGCGGCTTCGACGAGTGCACGAAGAGCCAGCCAAAGAACGAGGAGTGCCACTACTTCCTCGGCCTCGTCTATTCGTCGGTGAAGTCATCCGACAGCTACGATCCGAAGAAGGCGCTCGCCCAATTCGCAGCAGCACCGACGACGCCGCTCGCGTGGGTCGAGACCGCGCGGATCCAGCGCTCCACCGACAAGAACGGCGACGCGCGTACCTCGCTCGAGAAGGCGCTTTCGCTCGATGGCGATCTCGCAGTCGCCCATATCGAGCTCGGCATCCTCGACAAGCTCGACGGCAAGCTCGACAACGCGGTCAACCACTTCATCGCCGCGATGGACGCGGACCCGTACGGTGCGACCGGTTCGCGCGCACTCACCGAGCTCACGAAGGCCAAGCCGACGCACCCGCGCGTCACAGAAGGCATGCTGAGCGGCAAGAACATCGACGTGTTCTCGACCGAGCGCTACGCGTCGATCGTGCACGAGATCGAGAAGGAGCTCGGTGGCGTCGACCCGAAGGCACCCGAGAAGGCGATGCTCGAGGACGTCGTGCGCCGGCTCGCCGATGGCAGCGGCATCAAGATGCAGTTCAAGGTGAACTTGCTCAACACCGACATGGTCAACGCGTTCGCGCTCGCCTCGGGCGACGTCTACGTCACGCGCGGCATGCTCGACCTGATCGCGAAGAAGACCGGCAAGAAGCCGGACGCGAACAACGACGCGCTCGGCCACATTCTCGCGCACGAGCTGCAGCACGTGATCCGCAAGCACACGATCAACACGGCTGTGTTCCAGGAAGCCGTCAAGGACGGCGGCCGCTACCTCGACGCGTCGATCCTCACGCACGTCGAGCGCATTCACGAGATCGACGCCGACCGCGAAGGCATGGTGATGGCGTTCCTCGCCGGCTACCACCCGCGCGGTGGCATCGAGCTGATGGAGACGATGGGCAAGGAGATGGAGATTCCCAAGAACCTCGATCACCCGACGTTCCAGGAGCGCGTCGAGTACCTCACCGAGTATTGGACGAACGACGTGCGCTACGCGTTCGTGTCGTTCAAGCTCGGGGTCGGCGCGATGGATCGCGGCGCGAAGCTCGAGGCCACCGACATGAAGAAAGCGGTCGAGGCCTACGAGGAAGCGGCGGATGACTTTAAGCGCTTCCGCGCGATGCTACCGACCGTGAAGGAAGCCGCGAACGACCTCGGCATCGCATACACCAAGCTCGGTGTGCTCGCGATGAACAAGGACGAGTCGCCGCTCGGCCGCTGGCAGAGCCGGTTCTCGCTCGAGCGCGAATCGAGCGTGAAGTACGTCAACCTCGCGCGCGACGAGGAGAAGACGAGCACGCGCGGCACCGAGAAGAACCGTATGCCGTGGCAGCTGCGCGAAGCGATCGCCGCGTTCAAGGACGGGCTCGCGATCGACGAGGGCTACAACAAGGCGCGCCTCAACCTGGCTGCCGCGTACATCGCGGGCAATCAGATCGACAACGCGAACGCGATGATCGCGAAGGTCTCCGCTTCCGGCGGCGTCACCGACGGTGACATCGAGCTCATCCGCGGCATCGCGCTCGCCGAGGGCAAGGACTACGACAAGGCGAAGGCGTCGTTCGAGAAGGCACTCGGCTCAGCAGCCGCGAAGCGCGCGGCGACGTACAACATCGCCAAGACGCTCGACCTCGCCGGCAAGAAGGACGAGGCGAAGAAAGCGTGGGGGCAGTACTTGAAGCTGTACCCAGGCGGGCCGTGGGCTGCGGCTGCAACCGCTGCTTCTGCGAAGCTGTGATCCCGTAGCTCTACGTATTGTCGCGATCGATCGCCCGATGGTTTCGTGACGCCTCACCCATTCGGGAGAGGAAAACATGTTGGGCGAAAAGTTCACGCAGGCGCAGGGCAAGGTCACGGGGACGCGCGTCATTCCAGGCATCGACGGCGGCCCGCCGCTGGTCGAAACGTCGTTTCACGTGCAGGGCAAGGTGTACGGCGTCGATGTCACCGACATCGGCACGTACACGTCACGGATGGTGCCGGGCGGCACGCTCGTCGGTGAAGGTCAGGGCGTCTCGATGACGCCCGACGGCGACTCGATCGTGTGGAAGGGCTTCGGCGTCGGCAAACCGACGGGCAGGGGGCTCGCCGCGCAGTATCGCTACTCGATGAGCTTTCAGACCACGTCGCAGAAACTCTCCAAGCTCAACGGCCTCCTCGCTGTTGGCGAATGGGAAGTCGACGAGAACGGCAACTGCAAGGGGCAAGGCTGGGAGTGGAAGTAGGCACGTGTCGCCGCCCCTGACGGGGTACAATCGTTAGGGGTGACGACCGTCTCGACGACACCAGGCCCTGCTGCGATCGGCTCGGACGACAAGGAGCTGATTTCAGGGCAAGAAGTTGGCGAGTACCGCATCGAGGGTGTACTCGGCCGCGGCGGGTTCGGCACCGTGTACGGCGCGGTGCAGCCGGTGATCGGCAAGCGCGTCGCGATAAAGGTGCTCTCGCGCAAGTACGCCGCGGATCAAGACATCGTGTCGCGGTTCGCGGCCGAGGCGCGCGCGGTCAACCAGATCCGGCACCGCAACATCATCGACATCTTCTCTTTCGGGCAACTCCCCGACGGCCGTCACTACTACGTGATGGAGTATCTCGACGGCGAGCCGCTCGACTCGCACTTGCGCACGTACGGCGCGATGGCGCTCGAGGAGGCGATTCCGATCCTGCGTGCGATCGCGCGCGCACTCGATGCCGCGCACGCCAAAGGCATCGCGCACCGCGACCTCAAGCCCGAGAACATCTTCCTCGCGAATGATCCCGACGGCGGCGTTTATCCGAAGCTGCTCGACTTCGGCATCGCGAAGCTGCTCGCGCCGGAAGAGACCACGATGCATCGCACCGGGACGGGCGTTCCGATCGGCACGCCGTATTACATGTCTCCCGAGCAGTGCCGCGGGCGCGACGTCGATCACCGGACCGACATCTACTCGTTCGGCATTGTCGTCTACCGCATGCTCACCGGCGCGCTGCCGTTCGAAGCCCCCGATTACGTCGAGCTGCTCTACAAGCAGGTCAGCGAGGAGCCGGCGCTACCGTCGCGTGTCAATCCCAAGCTGCCCGAGAGCGTCGACATCGCGATCGCATGGATGATGCAGAAGGATCGCGAGAAGCGGCCGAAGACCGTGCTCGAAGGCGTCAACGCGCTCGATCCGGCGAACCCGATGCGACCGACGCCGCTGCCGCGCTCGCACCGTCCATCCGTCGGTCCGACCGGCGCGACGGGCCGCCCGCAGCAGACGCCGAGCGAGATCGCGTTCGCCGAGACCGGTGTGTCGTCGCCGAACGCGAACGCAGCGACCGGTGCGCAGACGTCGGCGCCACCGAATCCGCGGGGCACTCGGATCACGATGGTCATCGTCGCCGGGCTCGTGGTCGCGGGCATCGGTGTCGGCGTCTACATGAAGACGCGGCCGCCTCACGTCACGGTCGTCGAGCGCGACAAGGGACCGACCGGATCCGCGGTGCCGGCCCAGGAGCCGCCACATGAGCCGGTGAAGCAGCCGATCGCCGAGCCCGCCGATGCGGCAGCGACGCCCGAAACCGTGATGCTCGAGCTCACCGGTGCGCCCGAGGGTACGGAGGTGTTGCGCGACGGCAAGCTGATCGGCGTCGTGCCGAAGGTGCCGCTGCCGTACAGCACGAAGGTGCAATATCTCGTGCTGCAAGCGGACGGCTTTCAGCCGCTGCCGATCACCGTCCTTCCGGATCAAGATCGCAGGATGGCGGTGAAGCTCAAGCCGAAGAAGCGCGCTGGCGGCTCGCGACCGAGTCACGACGACGTGGAGGACCCATTCAAGAAAGCCGATTGATGCGCGCATTCGCGATCGCCGTCATCGCCGTCATCGCCGCCGGCTGCGCCGATCTGCCTGCGTTCGAAGAAACATGCGGCAACGGCGTCATCGATCCAGACGAGGACTGTGACAACAACGGGCCGACCTGTGACTCACAATGCCGCGTGACGTGCGCGAACACCGTCGATTGCGATGCACTCCCCGGCGCGTACGTATGTGGCGCGGACTCGATCTGCCACGCGCCGAGCGGCGTCTTCGTGCAGACCCCGGCGGTCGCATTTCCATTCGTCGTCGGGCAGGGCGCGGTCGCCGATCTCGACGGCGATCGCATCGGTGACGTCGTCGGCTTCTCCGATGTCACGATCGACGTGCGGTTCGGCGATCTCGACGCTGATCTCGGGACGCGCTCGACGATGCTGCTGCCGTACTCGAACACCTCGATCGCGATCCGCCGGTTCGACGACGCGACCGGTCATTCCGACATCGTCGTGCCGACGCCCGACGGCCTCGCCGCGTACACCGCGGCCAGTAAGCAGCTCGTCTCGTACCCGTTCTCGAGCGCGCCCGGCGCGAGTGGCGATTGCGTGACGCTGGGACAGACCGCCGACCCGGTCGCGACGTTCGAGCTCGACAAGCACCGGCTCGCATTTGTCGCGCGCGTGTTCGCGACCGGCGAGGCGCGTGTCGGCGTGCTCGATGTCGTGACTGGCGAGTGCAAGTCGGGGCCACTCTGCAACCTGACGCTGCCGGATGCGCAACAGCTCGCCGGCCGGTTGTTCACCGATCACTACGAGACCCAGGCGTCACCGCTCACGTCGACGATCGCGGTCGGGTTCGCATCGTCGATGACGAGCGAGCAAGTCTGTGCGCTGCGCTTCACCGGCACGCCCGGCAACTTCACGTTCACGGCGCTCACCGCGACGCCGCTCGTGGCCGAACCCGGACCGATCGTGCTCGCACGCGCGCAGCCCGCCGCCGGCTGTCCTACGCTGTTCACCGGCGGAGGTGGTGGCATCGAGCTTTATGCGGCCGCCGGCATCCCGGCTGCGTGCTCGCTCGCGACGTTGCCGAGCGCGCTGCCGGGCTTCGGTGCGAACGTGCTCCCGACCGGCCGGATTCCGCTCGTGCCCGCGATCGCAGGCGCTGCGCCCGACGCGCTCGTCGTCGCGAAGGGCGTCGGATTTGCAGCGTCGGGCGACATCTATACGCTCGCGGTCCCGACGACCACGCTGATGTATCACTCGCCGCGGCCGCTCTTTCCGGTCACCGCGGCGGATCTCGACGGCGATGGCAGCATCGAAGCCGTTGCGAGCGTGCTCGGTGCCGGTGGGCCACAAGGCCAGCCGGACCTCGACGTCCTCTATCGCACCGCGATGCCGGTCGACAGCTTCGTGCCGTACCGGATCACGACGCAGGGCGTGCCGACGAATCTCAAGCTCGGCGACTTCGACGGCAACGCGCTCGCCGATATCGCGTACACCGAGCGCATCGGCACCGTCGAGCGTCTGATGGTCGCGTACGGCACGCGCGATCGTCCGCTGCCTGCCGTGCAGATCACGGCGTTCGATCAAATCGTTGGCTTCGCGAAGCTCGATTTGCCGGACTCTATCGAGCCGACCGGGCAAGTGCTCGACGATCTCGTCGTCATCAATCTGCCGCCGACCGCGATGCCGACCATGACGATCCTGCACGGCAACCCGCAGCGCTCGATGCTGGCGTACTTCGATCCGCGCGCGATGTTCACCGCAACCGACTCGTCGTTCGTCGCAGCGCTCACCGGTAACTTCGACGCGACGCCTGGCGTCGACGTGCTCGCGTTCGAGCGTTACACGCCGACGGCGGGCAGCGAAGCAGTGCGGATGTGGCTCGCACAGGGAACGGTCGGCAGCCAGCGGCTCACCGGTGCGGGGCAACCAATCACGACGTCGCTCGTCACCGACTGCACGCAAGCCGGTCCGTTGTGCCTCACCGGCGCGCGCTTCCTCACGTGGCCGCTCGGCGACCGCGATGTCGTGATCGCTGCCGATGCCCAGATGCGGCCCGGTAGGTCGATCGTCACGATCGATCCGATGGGGCCCGTGACGCCTGCAACCGATCCGTCGACGGCGCTGCCGAGCGAGCCGTTCGTGTTCGCCATGTGGGGCGCCGAGCTCATGGCCACCGGACAGCACAAACTGCTCCTGTCGCTCGGCGGCATTCGAGGCCTCGGCGGCACTGCCAAGCAGGTGCTCGACTGCACCGTCGACATGCGTGGCACCGTGTCGTCGTGCGTCGAGTTTGGCGGCGAGGTTCCCGAGCTCGCGGGCTGGACGTGTCAGTACGCGGAGCCCGGTCGCGTCGCACCGCGCGGCCGCCATGATCCGCCGCCGCGGTCAGCCGCCGGCAGCGTGCTCGCGCTGTGTAAGAAGGAGGGGGACGGCGGACGCGTGGTCCGCATCTCCTTCGGCGACGGCAGCTATCACGCCGAGCCGGTGCTCGATCACGCGGAGAACTACGAGTTCTTGTCGATCGGGGACATCAACGGTGACTCGCTGGACGATGTCGCCGGCATCGCATTCGACGAGTCGTTCACGCCGTTCGTGCAGATTCACCTGCAGTGCGACGCGCGCGACGTCCAGTGCCGCAACACCAACGCAGGAGCGCCGCTATGATGCGGATCGCACTCGCGCTCGTCATGCTGTGCGCTGCAACCGCGCACGCCGATCGCAAGAACGCCGAACAGCTGTTCCGTCGCGGCGAGAAGGCCTATCGCGCACAGCGCTTCCTCGCGGCGGCGCAGGCATTCGAGGCCGCATATAAGGAGCTGGCCGCGCCCGAGCTCGCGTTCTCGGCGGCCCAGGCGTATCGCCGCCAGTATCGCGTCGATCCCGATCATCCCGAGTACGTCGAGCTCGCGGTGAAGTACTACGAGATCTATCTGCGCGAGGTGAAGAGCGGCGGCCGCACCGGCGATGCCGCCGACAGCCTCGACGACATGAAGGCCGAGCTGCGCCATCTCGAGAAGACCGGCAAGCTCGGAAAGGTCACGGCCGAGACGGTGCCGATGCTCGCGGTCAGCGTCGACTTCGCCGATCGCCAGCAGGCTCCGACGAAGCTCCACGAGATCGACGACACGCGGCTGACCCAGGCAGAGACGCCCGTGAACGCGTTCGTCGACGGGAAGACCGTGGATCCCGACGTGCTTCTACCCGTGAAAGAAGGCGAGCACGTCGTGCGCGCCGAAGCCGACGGCTACAAACCGGCCGAGAAACGCGTGCGCGTGATCGCAGGCGTTCCGGCGTACGAGCAGCTCACGCTCGAGCCGCTGCCCGCGCAGCTCGATGTGAAGACCGAGGCAGGCGCGACCGTGATCGTCGATGGTCGCGGTGTGGGCACGACGCCGCTCGCCGCGATCTCGCTGGCGGGCGGCACCCACGTCGTCACCGTCGTGCGCACGGGCCGCAAACCGGCGGCGCGCGAGATCCACGTCGAACGTGCGCAGACGACGAGCGTGTCGATCGAGCTCGAACCGACGGTGCGCCGCCGTGCGGTGCCGTGGGTGCTCGCCGGCGCAGGCGTGCTCACGCTCGGTGCGGGACTGTCCGCGGTCGGTGCCGCCTACTGGAACAGCAAAGCGGTCGACCGGCGCGATGCCCTGATCGCCGGCGATCAGGATCCGAGCGTGCTCGCCGATTACAACGACGATCGCGAAAACCGCGATCGCGCGATCACCGGCGTATGGGTCGCCGGAGGTGCAGCCGTTGCGGTGGGCCTGACCGCGGCGTGGCTGTACTACTTCGACTCGCCCTCCGCGGAGGGTGTTCGCGTGGTCCCGGTTGCCTCGGGTAGCGCGGGAGGCGCTGTCATTTCAGGGCACTTCTGAGGTCTTGGCGGCGGTAGGATCTAGGGCTATAAGCCGGCACGACATGGGTTCGACGGGTAAGAGGAATCTGGCTGCGGTAGCAACGACGCTGACCTTCGAGAAGTTCTGGCAGTGGCTTGGTGGTCACGCGAACTGCATCGTGCGCGCAGGCACCCCGGAAGTCGTTCTCATCGATCACGACGACTTTCACTGGACCCTGATTAGCGAGGACGACCACACCAAGGTTGTCCAGCTGGCGCGGGCGAAAGATCTCGTGGGCGAGATCCTCGTGTTTTCGGCCGAGGTCGCCTACGTGCAGTGCGAGCCCAGCGAGTCCGAAGGGGAATGGCTCTTCGAGTGCATCGTGGAGTCGGAGAAGGCTCGTGAAGTCGCTTATCACTTCGTGATGGCGCACGAATACGACGACGGCGAGCATCGACGCGAAGAGAAGTGGACCCACTAGCACCCGTGCTAGATTCACGGGGCTGGTATGCAGCCCGTTGAGGCCTCTGATCGCGTCGGCAGCACAATCGACGGGCGTTACAAAATCACCGAGGTGATGGCGGCCGGCTCGATGGGCGCGGTCTTTAAGGCCGAGCGCGTTCCTGTCGGCAAGCTCGTCGCGGTGAAGTTCCTCCACGCGTCGTACGCCAACGACAGCGAGTTCCAGGCTCGCTTCGATCGCGAGACGCGGGTGATGAGCAGGCTCAATCACCCGAACTGCGTGTCCGTCGTCGACTTCGGCGTGTGGGAGGCCGAGCCGTACCTGGTGATGGATTTCGTCGACGGCGTGACGCTGCGCTCGATCATGGACAAAGGTCCATTGCCGCCGAATCACGCGCTGCAGATCGCGCGGCAGATCCTCTCCGGCCTCGCGCACGCGCACAAACAGGAAATCTTCCACCGCGACGTGAAGCCCGCGAACGTGATGATCAGCGAAGAGATCGGTCACGGCCAGCGCGTGCGCATCCTCGACTTCGGTCTCGCGCGCCTGCAGGGCAACGTCGGTCGCGACGCGACGCAGACGAACATGGTCGTCGGCACGCCGAACTACATGGCACCCGAGCAAACGGTGCCCGGTTCGACGGTCGACGCGCGCACCGACCTCTACGCCGTCGGCGTCATCA
>DASUFX010000136.1:0-19465 GCA_036274355.1 Kofleriaceae bacterium
AAGCCCGACACGACCAAGCCCGACACGACCAAACCGGATACGACGAAGCCCGACACGACCAAGCCCGATGCGACGAAGCCGAACCGCTACGACCTCGTCCAGAAGGTCGAGCCCGGACGACCACGTTCGAAGCTGGTGCCAATCCTGGTCGGCGTCGGCGGTCTCGCGCTCGTCGGCGGTAGCGTCGGGTTCATGGTGTGGGCGGGCTCGACGTACGAGAAGGCGCAGAACGAAGGCAACGACGACAAGCAGCTCGATCTCTGGCACTCGGCGAACACCAGACGCTATGTCGCCGAAGGCCTTGGCGCGGCTGGCATCGCGGCGATCGGTGTTTCGGTGTGGCTCTACCTTCGCAGCGGCAGCGAGCCGCAACGTACGATCGATCATCCGGCGATGATCGTGCCTGCCGTCGACGGTGAGCGCGCGACCTTCGTCGTGAGCGGACGCTTCTGATGCGCCTTGCGTGGATAGCACCCGCGGTCGTCCTCGCGTCCACTGCGTGCGGATTTCCCAAACCCGCGGATCGCTGCGAAGGGCCATGCAGCGTGTTCGCGACGGATCAGCCATTCGCGTTTGCGGGTGACGAGGTCTGGCTCGAGGGCACGTTCGAAGACGGTGCTCTCGTCAATTTCGCCGGCGCCAGCGCACCGATCCCGCTCAACGTGCGCTACGAGCACCGGGCGGCGGTCACGGTTCCCGCCGATGCCACGACAGGAGCGCTCTCGATCCAGACGAGCGGCGGCATCGACGGCAAGGTTCCGTTCCGCGGCCTGACGTTCAAGCCCGGGCTGCAGCCGTTCATGCCGCACAATGACCAGAACGACTACGCGCGGCTCAACTATCTCGATCGCGTGCATGTCGGCGGCACTGCCGAGACGATCGGCAACCGTCTCTACTTGATCGGCGGCAAGGTCGACGTCGTCGTGACAGCCGACGTCGAGAGTGCAGCGATCGGTCTGGATGGCGGCATGGGCCGCCCGAAGATGTTCGAGTCGCTGCAGACCGCGCGCGCGTATCACTCGTCGATTCGCGTCGGTCGCTACATCTATGTGATCGGTGGTCTCGGTTCGGGGTCGCTGCGTAGTGTCGAACGCGCGCAGATCGGCGACGACGATTCGCTCGGGCCGTTCGAGACGGTCCCAGGTGTCGAGCTGGTCGAAGGCCGCTACGGACACAAGACGACGATCATCGGCAATTATGTCTACGCGATTGGCGGGCGATCGGTCAGCGAGCTCGCGACCGTCGAGCGCGCGCCGATCTACGAGAACGACGAGCTCGGCACGTTCGAGCCGATCTCGGATGTCGCGCTGAAGACACCGCGTTCGCACTTCACGATCGTGAAAGGCGCCACGTACCTGTACGCGATCGGCGGCTTGCACAACGGCATTCCGATCACGAGCGTCGAGAAGATCGAGATGTTCGGCAACGGCTACGTCTCCGACTTCCAGGAGGCCGGTGCTCTGCGCGAGCCGCGCGGCAACCACGGCGGGATCGTCGTCGGCAATAACATTTACGTGTTTGGCGGCGCTGGTCTCACCGGTCCGCTCGCAAGCGTCGAACGTGCGCCGTTCAGCGAGGATGGCACGCTCGAGTTCTTCGGCGAGTTCAATCACGTGCTGACCGAGGCCAAGCAGGACTCAGCCACTGCGGTCATCGGCAACTACGTCTACGTCATCGGTGGTGAGCGCGGAGGCAATGCGCCGGCGCTACTCGTCGAGCGCGCAGGTCTCTTCGACTACGGTGCGCTCGACACGTTCGCAAACGCGCCGGTTTCGCTGAACCAGCCGCGCTCGCAGGCCGCGGTCGTTGTCATCGGCAAGTGGCTCTACGTGATCGGTGGAGTGAACGGCACGGGTGCGTTGAATACGACCGAGGTCGCGGAGATCAAACCCGACGGTAGTCTCAGCGACTTTGGCATCGTGCAAGCACCCGGTCTGGGCACCGCGCGCTACGGGCATCGCGCGCTGATCAATGACAACGTGCTGTACATCCTGGGCGGCCTCGATACCGCAGGCAATCCGCTCAAGACAATCGAGGCAGCGGCCATCAACCCCGATGGCTCGCTTGCCAACTGGGGGTATCACGGCACGCAGATGTTCACGGCGCGTGGCCGGTTCTCGCTGTTCACCAGTGGCATCACCGTCTACGGCCTCGGCGGCTACACGAGCGCGACACAACCGACGGCAACGGCAACGGTCGAGTACGCATCGGTCAACGCTGGTACACAGTTCGGCAGCTTCAATGACCTGAGCGTCACGACGCTCGACGATGCACGCGACGGCGCTGCGATGGTGGCGGTCGGCCGGTACCTGTACGTTATCGGTGGCGACGCGTCCGCCGGCAGCCAAGTTGCACGCGCTCTGACGAAGCCGCTCGGCACCGGCTTTACCGGTCCGTTCACACCCGCTGGGGACCCACTCACCACCGCGCGCAGCGGTCATACCGTGACGCGGCTCGGCCATTCGTTCTACGTGATCGGTGGTGCCGATACGAGCGTCACCGTCGAACGAGCGATGGTCGATGACGTCGAGAGCAACGTCTTTGGGTTCTCACCGTCGTCGACCGTGCAGCTGATGACCAACCGGAGCCACCACGCAACCGTGACGCTCGGTAACTACGTCTATCTGATCGGCGGCAAGGCGGAGCCGGCGAACGGCTCGTACTTGTACTCGCTCGAGCGCGCAGCGATTCGCTAGCGATCATGAAACGCGTTGTCGCGCTGCTCGTCGCGTTCGGTCTTGTCGCCGCACTGATCGCGTGGCGGATGTGGCCCCACGGCGAGACCCACGCTGCAGCGCCGTCGTCACCGAGCAGCGCGACGCAGCCAGGCGCGACGAGTACCGCGCAGTCCTCGCGCGTGCGCAAGCTGAGCCCCGAGCAACGGCGCGAGCTCGGCGACAAGATCGCCGCCGCAATCGAACGCGCGCGCACGGCGCAAGCGGCGAGCACGTCGCACGGTACGAGCGCGGGTAGCGCACCGGCGCTGCCCGAGCCGCCGTCGATCCCGCTCGAAGAAGCGGCGAAGCCACTGCAGGAAGCGCTCCAGGACGCGATTCCGCTGCTCGCCGACTGCTTCGAGCAGCACGCGGATAATCGTGCTGCTGCGATGATGACGATGACGAGCGACCCAGACCTCGGCACGGTGATCGATACCGCAGCGATCACCGACAAGGATGGCAAGCCGCTCGAGCCGAAGGTCGACGAGTGTTTGCGCAATGCAATCGATTCGCTCGCGTTGCCGCCGCTCGGGGCGCAGGCCGGCCTGCTGAAGGTGCAATACACATTTCGGTTTGACGAGTAAGATGAGCCGGTGCGGCTCGCGCTATTCGTGCTCCTGATCCTCGCGGCACCCGTGCACGCGGAGCCGACGAAGGTGAAGTCAACGGCACTGACGCTCGGCAAGGTGAAGGCAAAGCCGGCGCGGCTGCTCGCAAACCGAGTCACGGTCGATGTCACGCGCTCGGTGACGCCGTGCATCTTGAAGCTCGTCGTCGAGCCACAACATCCGCTGTTCAAGCGGTTCGCGATCGAGCTGGGTTTCGAGGTGAACGCGACCGGTGCGATCAAGAACGGCAGTGGACCGCTCACCGCCGAAATCAAGGTCGCTGGCGCGAGCGCTCCGTTCGTCGCAAAGACCGGCCGCGTCGACGTCACGCGCAAGAAGTCACATGACTTCGACGCCAAGCTCATGCTCGAGTTCGAGCACGAGGCCGTGCCGTGGACGCTCAGCGGCACGGTGCGCATCGAGAACGCCGCGTGCCTGTGGGACGTCGAGTAGCTATAACGGGCGAACCGACAGGCACCATCCGACCGAGGCGTTTTCACATAGCAGTCGTGTGAAAAGTCCCCGCGTGCCGGCGTGACCGGGTGTTCACGAGACGGGCCCGGAAGGCTCGGCGATACGCCTACATGGCGCTGGCATGCAGGTTGGACTTGGTCCGGGCAACCGTCACCAAAGGTCTAATGCGCACCACCTCTAGCTTGCTGTTTGTCGCCCTTCTCTCCGCTTCGTCGTCCGCGTTCGCTCAACCCGCCGTTCGCGATCATCGCGATCCAGCTCCGGTTGCTGCTGCGGCGCCCGCATCCGCCCCCGAGGTTCGTGATCATCGCGATAACTCGATCGAGGGTCGTCCGCGCTACCGCCGGCGTCCGGGCCCGCGCTTCATGATGCCGCTCAAGATCGACATCGGCGCCGCCGGTGCGAACACGTCGCGTGGCTTCGCGCCCGGCATGAGTGCTGCGGTTGGTATCCACTGGGCGTCGCTGAGCCCGCGGCCGACTGACACCGACGTTGGCATCGGCCTGTTCGGCGGCATCCTCGCCGCGCCCGAGGACACGAGCGTGATGAACGACAAGAACGGTGTCGCGTACGGCGGCGCGTACCTCGAGCTCGCGCACACGCTGTCGCAAGGTACCTGGTGGCGCACGTGGGCGTCGGGCCGTGGCGAGTATCTCGGGAGCACCGCGTTCGACCAGGACCACGCTGGCTTTGGCGCGTCGGGTCGGCTCAGCGCGGAGCTCTACGTCAGCGGTGTCGGCATCGAGCCGCGCGGCGTGTTCCTCGGCACGTATGCGATCGGCGTCTTTGTCGAAGCGGGCGTGCGCGACATGGTCGAAGACGTCGGCAAGTTCCAGATGAGCGGCGGCCTCACGTTCCGCACGCCGCTCGTGTTCGCGCCCTAAGCGTCAGCCCTACACGGGCTGATCCGACGGCATGTCGCGGGCTTGCGCTCGCGATGTCACAGGCGCGGGAGCTACCTCGTCTCGAGGGCATGTTGAACTGGTTTCTCCGCAAACGGCTCACGGCGTTCGAGAAGGACTTCGGCTATGACGTCAGCTACATGCGTCACGTGCTCGACGTGGACATGCGGGCATTTCTCCGATTCGCCCGCGCCGCCAGCGCCGTGAAGTATCGCAAGGACGTGCCGATGGACCTCTATCATGCGGTCGGCTTCACCGGCATCGTCGCCGCGGACTGCGGTCCGTGCACGCAACTCGGCGTCACGATGGCGCTGCGCGAAGGACTGCCGGCGGCGACGATCGCCAAGATCCTCCGCGGCAACCTCGACGACATGACCGAACCGACACAGCTCGGCGTTCGCTTCGCACGCGCGGTGATCGCGCGCTCACCCGAAGCCGACGAGCTCCGCGAAGAGATCGTACGCCGCCATGGCCCGCGTGCTGTGATCAGCCTCGGCTTCGCGCTCGTCGCGTCGCAGATGTATCCGATGTTCAAGTACGCGCTCGGCTACGGACATGCGTGTCAGCGCATCGAAGTGGCTGGCACGACCGTGACCCCCAAGCTGGCAGTCGCATGAGTGACTTCGAAGAGCATCGTCAGTTCTTGATCGGTGTCGCGTACCGGATGCTCGGTTCGTTCGCCGAGGCCGAGGACATCGTGCAGGACGCGTTCTTGCGGTGGTCGAACACCGATCAAGCTGCGGTCGAGCACCCGCGCGCGTATCTCGCTCGCGTCGTGTCGCGGCTGTGCCTCGATCGGATGAAGTCCGCCGCGGCGCGCCGCGAGCAGTACGTCGGCACGTGGCTGCCGGAACCAATGGTCGCCGAGCCGAACGAACCGTTCGCCGACGACCTATCGCTCGCACTACTGCTCACGCTCGAACGTCTCTCGCCGCTCGAACGCGCGGCATTTCTGCTTCACGACGTGTTCGATATGGACTACAGCGCGATCGCCGACACGCTGGAACGCAGCGAAGCCGCAGTCCGCCAGCTCGCGACGCGAGCACGCGAGCACGTGCGTGAAGAGCGTCCGCGCTTCGCGGCGACCGACGAGACCCGTGCGCGGCTCACCGATGCGTTCCAGCACGCGATTGCCGACGGCGACATCGCGACGTTGGCGCGCCTGCTCGCCGACGATGCAGTGTTCTATTCAGACGGTGGTGGCAAGCGCCTCGCCGCGCTCAACCCGATCTACGGCAAAGAAAAGATCGTGCGATTCTTCATCGGCATCTCGAGCAAGCGCCCTGTGATCGAGCGCGTCGACCACGTGCAGATCAACGGGCTGCCTGGGTTCGTCTTCCACACCGACGAGGGCGTCGAGACGCTCGCGTTCGATATCGCGGGTGAGCAGGTCGTCGCGATCTACGCGATCCGCAATCCCGACAAGCTGCGGCACCTGGCCTAGCGTCGCGGGAGCGCATGCACCGCGGCGGTGGCGCGCGTGCTCAGGATGGCCGTGTCGATTGCCGACACCGCATCGACGTGCTTGCGGACATCGCTGAGGCGGCCATCGGCCGCTGCGATCTGCGCGGCTACGCAATGCGCGAGCGCGATCGTGTTCTCGTGTTGCGAACGGAGCGCTGACGCGACTGCTTCGTCGCTACGTCGCGCTGCTTGCAGCAAGTCGCCGCGCACGAGCTCCCGCTCGGCGATCACGACGAGAGCAAGCGCCAGCAAGTTCGGTGCATCGATCGCACGGAGGGCCTCGATCGCCGGCTCGAGCTCCACGGGCTCGTCGAGATCCTGGCGTGCGATCGCTTCGAGCACCGCGCCGAACGGTATGTCGCCTGCCTCTCCGATGCGCACCGCATTTGCCCGGAGCGCCGCGCAATAGGGGAGGGCGTCCACCGGACGCCCGCGGCGCACTTCGATCAACGCGGCGCGGGCCCAGCCGAGCGCACAGAGCCACCACATGCCAGCGCGCTCGGCGAGTTCGAAGCCGCGACGCAACAGCGTGATCGCCGCGTCGTCATCACCTTGATGCATGCGAATGAACGCGAACGCGAACGGCAGCGTCGGGATGTCGACCGGCTTCTGGCTGAGCAGCGCGGCCGCCTCATTTGCCAACTGTTCGGCCTCCGCGATCTCGCGACCGACCAGCGCGAGGCACTGCGCCGAGTACGCGAGCGTGCGCGCACGGTCGTCGGGTGCGGCATTACGTGCGCGCTCGGTGGCTTCGAGCGACATCGATCGCGCACGGCCGTAGTCACCGGAGCCGAACGGTATGTGCGCGAGCTCGTTGAGGCCACGCGCGGCTTCAGCGGCACAACCGGCGATCTGGGCGTCGACGATCGCGCGCTCTAGTGCCTTCGCGATTGCTGGGCGACGCTGGCGGCGGACGTCTGCGTGCAGCGCAGTGACGAGCAGGCCGATCTGTAGCCGCACCCGCTCGTGACCGACGAGGCGAACCGCGTGACCGAGCCCGCGCTCGGCGAGCGCTGCCGCTTCCTCGGGCGCGAATAGCCGCATCGCGCGCTCGGCGGCGGCGAGACACGCGGTCGCACACAGTGCTGCGTCGTCGCCGAGTCCCGCATGATGCGCGATCTGGCCCGATCGATCGCCGTCGGGATCGGGCAGCGCTGCGAGCGCGCGCGCGATCTGTAAGTGGAGCAGCCGGCGGCGCGGCTCCGAGACCTGGTGATACGCGGCCGCACGCACGAGGTCATGCGCGAAGTCCCACTCGGCGGCGTTCGCGCTGAGGATGGCGCGGCGTTCGAGCTCTTCGAACGCACGTGCGAGCTCGACGAGCGGCAAACCGGTGATCGTGCCGAGCACATCGGCCGAGAATGCGGTGCCGAGCGCGGCGGCCCACGGGAGGAGCTCGCGCGCAGTGCCCTCGACGAGCTCGAGGCGTTCGACGAGCAGTGATTCGAGCGACGCCCACGTCGTGTCGCCGCGCGCGAGTGCACGCGCGATCTCGACGGCAAACAGCGGATGTCCGCCGCTCTCGGCGAACACGCGCGCGGCATCGACACCCGGCGCGTGGGCGAGCGCGAGTGCGGCGGTCTCGCTCGCGTCGAGCGGCGACAGGCCGATCTGTTGCACGGCGCCTTCGCGGGTGAGGCCGCGCACGAGGCGAAGCGCAGATGCGTTATCGGCGAGCTCGCCGGCGCGTGCCGCGAGTGCGATCCGGATCTGCGTCGTGCGTGGCGAACGCGCGACATAGTGGATCAGCGCAGCGGTCGCTTCGTCGATCCACTGGACGTCATCGAACACGAGTACGAGCGTGCCGCCGTGCGTGCGGTCGACGAGCCATTCGACCACCGACTCGAACAGGCGCGCGCGATCGGTCTCCGAGACGTTTGCCGCCTTGAATGGATGGTTGGCGACACTGGCCGTCTCGAACGCGTCGAGCCACGCGCCGTACGGCCGCACTTGTTCCGCTTCGACGCCGCGGCCGCGCAACAGCTCGATCGAACGCGCATGCGCGAGCGTGTCGAGCTCGCCAAGCAAGCGACTCTTGCCCATGCCCGGATCACCGATGAGCAGAACGACGCGCGTGCGCGGTTGATCGAGCAGAGCCGCGAGCGTCGCGCATTCCGACGCTCGGCCGACGAGCGCGACCCGCGGTTGTCCGCGCGCCTCCGCGATCAGCGCCGGCACAGGCGTGGCAACAGGTGCAGGCACAGGCGCTGTTTGACTGCCAATCACGATGCGCAGCCGCTCGAGCTCGCGCGACGGGCCGCGGCCGAGCTCGCGCTCGAGAAGCCGCGCGCAGCTCGCATATTGCGCGAGCGCTTCGGTCTTGCGATCGAGCTCGACGAGCACGCGGATCACGGCGGCATGGGCGGCCTCGTCGAGCGGATCGAGTGCGAGCCACGTTCGCGCGTGATCGAGCGCGTCGGCCGGCGTGTCACGGAGGCGTTCGACAAGCGCCGACAACACGGTCACGCCGAGCCGGCGAGCCGCTTCGCGTTCGGCGCGCAGCCATTCGTCGTAACGAAAGCAGTCGGGGAGGTCGAGACCTTCGAGTAGCTCGCCGCGCACGAGCGGTGCGACCGCGACGAGTGCCTCGGTCGAAGCGCGCGCAACGCCCGCGGATGTGCCGCCGGGAATTGCCGCACGCAACGTCACGAGATCGATCGCAGCATCGCCGGGCACGAGCTCGACGCGATCGCGGTCGGCGACCAAGCGCGGCGTGCCGTCGTCGTCGACGAGCGGACGCAGCTTCGTCAGGCTCCAGCGTAGCGCGGCGCGTGGATCATCGGGACCGTCCCACAGCAGCGTGCACAATCGCTCGCGCAGCTGGGGCTTCCCAGTCGCCGCGAGATACGCGAGCAGCGCGCGCGTCTTCTTCGACGCCGGCAACGTGAGCGGCTGGCCATCACGGGCCACGACGAGCTCGCCGAAGAGCCGGATCTCGAGTCCGGCCTTCGTGTCAGTCGCTCGCCGTCGTTCCCGCACGTGGCTACCCTATTACGGGCGCGCTTCGAGCACGAGGTTGAACGGCGTCTCCGTCGCGCGCCGGAATGCCTTCCAGCCGCCGCGGGTCGCGACATCGCGCAGCCGTGCTTCGCCCGCCTGTGCACCGAGCGCCGGTCCGCCCTGCGACAGCGAGTGAGGAACGCACAGCATCGTCGATGCCGAGTAGAACACGCGTCCAACGGGATTGTGATTCTGCTCGGGACGGTCGCCGGCGAACGGCTCTACGATCAACCACGTACCATCTGGTGCGATCGCCTCGCGCGCGCGCTTCGCGGCGCCGTACGGATCCTCGAGGTCGTGCAAGCAATCGAAGTGCGCGATCAGATCGTAGTCGCGACCCGGGAAGTCGGTGGCGCGCGCAACCTCGAACGTCACGCGGTCGGCGACTCCGGCCTCGCGTGCGCGCTGGCGTGCGAGCTCGATCGACGCGGCGTGATAGTCGAAGCCCACGAACGTCGATTTCGGGTACGCCTTCGCCATGATGATCGTCGATGCGCCAACGCCACAGCCGACGTCGGCGACCTTCGCGCCGCGCTGCAGTTTCGCGACGACGCCGTCGAGCGCGGGCAGCCACGCCTGGATCAGATTGCCGAGGTACCCCGAGCGGAAGAACCGTTCGGTGCCCTCGAACAAGCACGGATGCTGATGGCCCCACTCGAGGCCCGCGCCGGTGCGGAAGTTCGCCGCGATCTTCGACTCGCCGGCCCACATCGCCGCGGTCACCTGGAACAACCCGGGCACGAATGCCGGGCTCTCCGAATCGGCGAGCGCGACCGCCTGCTCCGGTTCCAGCTGGTACGTGAGCGTGTCCTTGGAGTACGTGACGTAGCCACCGGCCGCCATCGCGTTCAACCATTCCTGAATGTAGCGCTCGCTGGTTTCGGTGCGCTTCGCGAGCTCGCTCGGTGACAGCGGCGCTTCAGCCCGCGCGAGCGCTTTCCACAATCCGAGCTTGTCACCGATCACGACGAGGGCCGCGCTCATCGCGCCGCCGACGTCCGTCACGACCTTGCCCAAAAACTCGTTCAATTTTCCGTCATCAACGTTCTTCGTGGTCATTGGTTCCTCCTGTGAGCACACCTTCGACCGCGGGCGTTTGAGCCACCGTTTGAATCTCCGTGGTATGAGGCGGCATGCCGATCTTCGTCGTCGAACGTGTGTTCTCTCCGCCGATCACTGAAGCGCAGTTCTACGCAGCGGGCGAAGTGCTCGAGAAATGCATCAAGGAGCGCGACATCAAGTGGCTCTCCAGCCACTTCTCCGCCGACGGCAGCCGCAGCATCTGCATGTATGACGCGGCCGACGCCGAGCGTGTGCGCGAAGCGAACCGGACTGCCGGTGCGCCGTTCGAGCGCGTGTGGCAAGCGCGCAGCATGGGCTAGCCGAAACTGCGAACGGGAGGGCACTGCCCTCCCGACCACGTGCGCTCTTGCGAGTGGTTACTTCTTCGCAGCAGCCTTCTTCACGTTGGCAACGACGTGATCGACGTCCTTGCGGAACTGACTCTCGTCGGCCTGCGAGCCGTTGAGCACCGTGCTCCAGTTGCGCGTGATCGCGCCGATCGCGACGGCCTCACGAATCTCCGCGTCGGTCGCGCCGTTCAGCTTCGCAGCCTCGGTGTGGAAGTAGATGCAGTACTGACACGGGATCTGCGCCGCGACCGCGAGACCGAGCAGCTCCTTCGTCTTGCCGGGCAGCGCCGTCGACGGGTTGAGCTGGACGGTCTTCATCATGCGCCACGCCGACGCGATGCCGACCTCCGGGAACCGGCGGAGGAACGTCGGCACCGAACCGAGCGTGCGCTCGATGTCCTTGTATGCCGACGCCGCGTCGGTCACTGCCACCGCATCGCCCTTCGGCGTCGGGTTCTTGACGTACGCGAACACGCGTCCGACCTCTTGCTTGAACTCGGTGAAGTCGATCTGCAGGCCGTTGGCCACGGTGCTCCAGTGGCGGGTCGCGCCAGCCATCGCGATCGCCTCCGAGATTTCGCGGTCGGTCGCGCCGTTGAGCTTGGCGATCTGGGTGTGGAAGTAGATGCAGTACTTGCAAGGAATCTGTGCGGCGACGCCGAGCCCGATCAGCTCCTTTGTCTTGCCGGGCAGCGCGGTCTTCGGGTTGAGCTGGACGCTCTTGAGCTCGTCCCACGCCGCGGCGATTCCCTCCTCTGGAAACGCCTTGAAGAACTGCGGGACAAAGCCGAGCGTCTTCTCGATGTCCTTGTACGTGGACTTGGCGTCGGGTTCGGCGGCAGCCGTCGAGACGTGGAACAGCGCGATGGTGGCAGCGATGATTGCGAGGGTCTTCATGGTGTTTCTCTCCTGTGAGCTCACCCTGAAGCCGCAGCGTTGGAACCCGCGTTGGAACGGGCGTTGAATCCGTTATCATCGGCCCGTGAGGTCGCTGGCGACGATGGTCGGCCTGGGGCTGGTAGCGGCCTGCGGCGACAATTTACGCCCTGCTGACAACGACATACGCGGTCCGTACGTATTGCTCGATTTCACCCGGCCGACCCTGTTTTCGGCGCCTGTGCCCGCGTGGGATCTGACGACCGAGGAGCTTGCGGGCATCGCCAATCCACTGGACTCGGCGATGGTCGAGCAGGCGCGCGAGCTGCTCGCGAACACGCGTGGGTTCTCGCGCGCAGGTGGCGTGTTCTTCCAGATTTCAGAACCGCTCGCCGTCGACGAGCTGCCGGGGATCGCAGAGACCGTCGCCGCGGATTCGCCGGTCATGCTCGTCGATGTCGATCCGTTGTCGCCCGAGCTCGGTCGGCGGATTCCACTCGAGGTGAGCTTTCGCACCGACGCATCGGGCTACGGCGCGCCGAATCTGCTCGCGCTCGTGCCGCTGCAGGGTGTGCCGCTGCACCGGCGCACTCGTTATGTCGCCATCGTGACGACCGCGCTCCACGCGGCGAGCGGACCCGCGCTGTTGCCAGCTCCTGCATCGGTACTGGACAACTTCCGCGCCGTGATCGCGGCCGCTGGCGTGCCGGAGACCGCGGTCGCTGGCGTCACCGCGTTCGACACCGGCGATCCGACGGCGGGGCTCGCGGCAGCGCGCACTGCCGCACTCGCTCTGCCGCTGCCGACGCTCGCGAGCGCACCAACGCAAACCGATCTGTTCAGCGACTTCTGCGTGTTCCAATCGACGATCGGAATGCCCGACTGGCAGAGCGGCGCACCACCGTTCGCGACGGACGGCGGCACGTGGGAGCTCGACGCGAATGGCGCGCCGATCGTGCAGCGCACAGAGGTCGCGAAGGTGGTGATCACGCTGCCGCGCACGGCAAAGCCAACGGCCGGCTATCCGCTCGTCGTGTTCGTGCGCACGGGCGCCGGCGGTGATCGGCCGCTCGTCGATCGCGGTCAGCAGTCGATGGACGGTGGCCCGCCGATCGTCGTCGGTGAAGGACCGGCACGCTACCTGGCGCGCGCGGGCTTCGCGGCGATCCAGGTCGATGGTCCGCTCGGCGGGCTGCGCAACCCGACAAGCGGCGACGAGCAATTCCTCACGCTCAACCTCGAGAACCTCGGCGCGCTGCGCGACAACCTGCGCGAGGCAGCGGTCGAGCTCGACGTGATCGCGCACGTGGCGACGACGCTGCATGTGAGCGGTACGAGCTGCCCGGGGGCCGCCAGCGACGCCACGTTTGATGCAGCGCACTTCGCGATCATGGGACACGGCATGGGCGCGTGGATCGCGCAGCTCGCCGCTGCATACGAGCCACTGTTCGGCGCGCAGATCCTGTCGGGTGCGGGCGCGAGCTGGATCGCGACATTGCTCAATCAGCAGAAGCCGCTCGCGCTGCGGCCGCTCGTCGCGTCGCTGCTGCGCGAGCAGACGATCGACAGCGCGGATCCGATTCTGACGATCGTACAGTGGGCACTCGAGCCGGCCGATCCTCAAGTGTACGCCTCGAGCGCGCGGCCTGTCTTGCAAATTGAAGGCGTCGTCGACAGCTTCGCGCCGCCGCGGATGGCCAACGCGTCTAGCCTCGCGCTGCGTCTCGATCTCGCCGGTTCGTCGCTCGACGATGCAGCGGATCCGCGCCTTGTGGGTCAGCTGCCGCTCGTGCCCTTGCTTGCACTTGTCGGCCGCTCGCAGGTCGCACTGCCAGCGACAGGATCCGTCATCGCACAGTTCGCGGAGGACGGCGTCGAGGACGGGCACGAGGTGCTCTATCAAGTCGATTCTCCCAAACATGGGTATCGGTGCTTTCTCGCAAGCTGGCTGACCGGAACCCCGACGCTACCTGTCGCTGCGTCGCGCGACGCGCCGTGTCCATAACGCGCAATTCGCGATCGGTCCCGGGCATCCGATCGGGTGAGGCGCGAAACGCGCCAGCACCGACACAAGTGGTGCCGATAATCTTCCCTTAAGATCACTTGCGGGTTTTTACGTAGCCTCGCAAACTGGACCGTGGTGGACCGGGCTGCGCGTCTGAGCGCTGTCCGTGGTGGGTCATGGCCGATCTCATTACAACGCCAAAACATTTGCGTTGCGCGAGTTGCGGGGCGAAGACAACGCTCGAGCAGCTGACGTGCCCCGAGTGTGGTGCACCGCAGCGGCGCAGCGGCGTGCGAAGCGCGGGATCGGTTCTCGGCTCGTATCGTTTGATCGAAGTGCTCGGCGAAGGCGGCATGGGTGTCGTGTATCTCGCCGAGCACACGCGTCTCGGCCGCCGCGTCGCGCTCAAGACGCTGCGCACGGACTTCGCCGAGAACCCGATGGCGGTGCGTCGCTTCTTCGGTGAAGCACGCGCCGTGAACAAGATCCGCCACCAGAACATCGTCGAGATCACCGACTTCGTCGAGGAGGCGGGCGGCGACAACTACTACATCATGGAGCTGTTGCGCGGAAAGCCGTTGTCGAACGTCATCGACAACGAGGGCGTGCAGCCGCTCGCGCGCACGGTCAACATCATGGCGCAGGTCGCGCGCGCACTGCAGGCAGTGCACGACGCCGGCATCATTCATCGCGATCTCAAACCCGACAACGTGTTCTTGATCGAGCGCGGTGGCCAGCAAGACTTCGTCAAGCTGCTCGATTTCGGCGTCGCCAAGCTGATCGATGCCGTCGATTCGATCGGCGTGTCGTCGACGGCAGCAGGCGCGATCCTCGGCACGCCCGAATACATGTCGCCCGAGCAAGCGAGCGGCAAGACCGTCGATCACCGCACCGACATCTATTCGTTCGGCATCATGCTGTACGAGCTCGTCACCGGTCAGCTGCCACTGCGCGGTGACAACTTCGGCGAGCTGGTCGTCAAGCACCTGACGATCACACCGACGGCGCCGAGTCGTGTACCGGACCTTCCGCACGAGGTTCCGGCGGAGCTAGAAGACGCGATTCTCGCGTGCATGGAGAAGAACGAGGACCTGCGACCGGATCGGATCGACATCGTCGGTGATCAGCTCGAAGCGATCGCAGCCGCCGCCGGCTGGGAGCTGCCGACGTATACGGCGGTTCCGCGCGCGACGGGCCGGATGACCGTGATGAGCGCGCAGACGGGGAGCGGACCGGTGAGTGGCCCGGTGAGCATCGCTCCGCTACGGCGCACGCCTCCGAAAGGCGTACCGGCGCTCGGGCACGCGCCGACCCTCGAGATCGCACCGACGGGCAGTGGCGAGATGCCTGCATTGCGGGCGCCGTCGGGAGAGCTGCGGTCGCCGTCCGGCGAGCTGCCGTCTGCCGCATCGTCGGTCGTGCTCCCCACGGCGCCACCGGCGAAGCGCTGGCCGTTGTACGCCGCTGCGGCCGCCGTCGCGGTGTCAGCGATCGCGTTCTTGATCGTCAACCTGCGCGGAAACGACAAGCCTGCTCCACAGGCCGCACCACCCGTCGCTGCGCCCACGAAACCGACCGCGCCGGTCAACGAGACGATCGAGATCGAGATCGTGACCACACCGGCAAGTGCGGAGGTCGTGCGGGCGTCCGATGGTCACGTGCTCGGAAAGACGCCGCTCGTGCTGCCGTTCGCGCGCGCGGATCGTGCGGAGATGGTCGAGATTCGCTTGGCCGGATACGTCGCCCAGAAGCAGTCGTTGCGACTCGATCGCGGCTCACGGATTTCGACCGTGCTCGTGCCTGTTCCCGCAGAGACTGTCGCGAAGCCCTCGCGCTCGCGCGGTAAGCCGACCAAGAAGGCGCAACCAACAGCGACAGGCACGCCGACAAGACCTGCGGAGCCGGCGAAGGGCTCGGCGAACGTCGACCGTTCCGGTGTGATGGACCCGTTCAAGTGAGGATCTGATGACCGTTCTCGTTCGCGCTCTCGCGATCGTTTGCATGCTGACTGCCGTCGGGGCAGCGCAGCCTGCACCGCCACCGGCAGATCCGAAGGTCGAAGCGAAGCGGCTGTTCGACGAAGCGACCGAGCATTACAAGCTCGCCGAGTTCACCCAGGCGCTCGCCGGCTACGAGAAGGCCTACGCACTGTTCAAGGCGCCGGCATTCCTGTTCAACATCGCGCAGTGTCACTTCCAGCTTCAGACCTGGGACCGAGCGATCTTCTTCTTCGAGAGCTACCTGCGCGAACAGCCTGACGCGTCGAACCGCACCCTCGTCGAGGACCTGATGCGCGAAGCGCGCGAACGTCAAGCCGCCGCGAGACAAGCCGAACAACGCAAGCTCGACCTCGAAAAGGAGAGGCTCGAGCTCGAGAAGCGGGAAAGCGAACACCTCGCCAAGGAGCTCGAGCTACAAACCGCATCCTTGGTGGCTCCCACGGAGCCTCCGGTTTACAAGAAATGGTGGTTCTGGTCGATCGTCGGCGGCGTCGCGGTCGCGACCATTGCAACCACGGTCGCGGTCACGACGCGTGACACCGTGCTGCCATCGGGCAGCCTTGGAACGGTGGATCAACGCTGATGCGTACGCTCGCGCTACTCACCGCCGTCGGGCTCGGGTTGGCGGGCTGCGCTGACAAGGTGCAGACCGGCATCACCGGCGTCGAGATCACCGTTACCTATCCAACCGATCGCAACATCGATCAGCTCTATGCGTGGGGTATCGCGGACGGCGAGACTCCGCTCGAGCCGACGATCGTGCTCGAGCATCCGCGCAAGCTGACCTCGGGTCGTGACAGCTTTGTCGTCCTCGTCGACAACAGTGTCGCCGGCAGGGAGATGATCGTCCGCGTCGACGGGCTAGCCGGCAGCACCGTCGTCGCATCGGGTCTCGAAGTGGTCACACTCACCGGAGGTAAGCTCACACACATCACCGTCATGCTCGGTGCTGCGGCGGTGTGCGGCGATGGTGTGATCGCAGCCGGCGTCGAAGGGTGTGACGACGGCGACCAGGACGACGGCGATGGTTGTGCGGCACTGTGTTTCGTCGAGTCGGGCTATTCGTGCAACTCCGAGCCGTCGCGATGCACGAATGGCATCGCGTGCAACGACGGTGTCGATAACGACGGCGATGGCCTGATCGATACGTCTGATCCAGGTTGCGCCGACACGATGGATACCAGCGAGTCCGGATCGAACGCGTGCGACGACGGAATCGACAACGACAAGGACGGCAAGATCGACTACCGCGCGGATAGCACCGGCGATGACGGCTGCGCTTCGCTGACCGGCACGACCGAGCTCAACGGTGGCGTATGTAACAACGGCACCGATGACGATGGCGATGGCTTGATCGACTACCAGACTGGCTCGCTCGGCGATCCGGGCTGCACCAGCGTGATGGACTTGTCGGAGCACGGCGCGGCGTCGTGTGACAACGGCGCCGACGACGATGGTGATGGTGTCACGGACTATCCGATGGACCCGGGCTGCACCGGCGCCGCAGACACTGACGAGCACGGCTCGCTCGCCTGCGACGACGGCACCGACAACGACAGCGACGGCCGCACGGACTTCCTACCGGGCGGTGCCGGCGATCCGGGGTGCAGCAGTCCGAGTGACAACAACGAGCGCGGCACCGTCGCCTGCGACGACAACGTCGACAACGACAACGACGGCAAGACGGACTTCTCGCTGATGGCCGGAGTCGGCGATCCGGGATGCTCTGGTCCCGACGACACGAATGAACGCGGCGCGCTGGCGTGCGACGACGGCGTCGATAACGACGGCGACGGCGTCTCCGACTACAGCACACTCGCGGGCGGCGATCCCGGGTGCGACTCGGCGACCGATCTGTCGGAGCGCGGCACGGCAGCCTGCGACGACGGTCTCGACAACGACAACGACGGCAACACGGACAATCTCGACTTCGGCTGCATGTCGCCGATGGACACGAGCGAGCACTGCATGCAGGGCACGGGCTGCCCGCAGTGCGACGACGGCGTCGACAACAACGCCGATCAGAAGGCCGACTTCCGGCTCGACGGTACGGGCGATCCGGGCTGCGCGTCGCCGACCGACGACGAAGGTGGCCAATCGGCGTGCAACGACGGCATGGACAACGATGGCGATGGCGCGACCGATGCGGCCGATCCGGGCTGTACCGATAGCTCCGATACGTCCGAGCGCGGCACCACGACGTGTGACAACGGCGTCGACGACGACAATGACGGCCTTGTCGACTTCCGTACCGATGCGAATGGTGACCCGGGCTGCACGAGCGTGACCGACGTGTCGGAGCGCGGCTCGTTGCCGTGCGACAACGGCAGCGACGACGACGACGACGGTACGCAGGACTTCCGGCTCGACGGCACCGGCGATCCAGGCTGTGCAGCGGTGACCGATCCGAGCGAGCGCGGTACTGCGATCTGCGACGACGGCATCGATAACGATAACGACGGCCTCGTCGACTTCTCGATGAGCGCCGGCGGCGATCCGGGATGCTCGGGCCTCACGGACGGCTCGGAGCATGGCGCGATGGTTTGCGATGACGGTGTCGACAACGACAGCGACGGCACGATCGACTTCCAGCTCACGAACGGCGACGCCGGTTGTGCGAACGTGGCCGACGGCTCCGAGCGCGGGACCATCGCGTGCGACAACGGTATGGACGACGACGGCGACGGCGCGATGGACTTCGTCGCCGGTGGCGGCGGCGATCCGGGCTGCGCGGATGCGGTCGATACGAGCGAGCGCTGCGGCGGCACCGGGTGCCCTGCGTGCGACAACGGGCTGGACGACGATGGCGACACGCTCGCCGATGCGCCGGCCGATCCACAGTGCGCGGGCCCGAGCGACAACAACGAGCAGGGTGCGTCGGCATGCAGCGACGGCATGGACAACGACGGCGACGGTCTCGCTGACGCGAACGATCCAGGTTGCACGTCCGCGAACGACACGAGCGAGAAGGGCACGACCATCTGCGACAACGGCATGGACGACGACGGCGACGGCACGCTCGACTACGTCGAGATGGGCGGCGATCCAGGCTGCTCTTCGCCGACCGACGGCACCGAGACCGGCACCGTCGCGTGCGACAACGGCATGGACGACGACAACGACGGCAAGACCGACTACAAGACGAACGGCACCGGCGATCCCGGTTGCGCTGCGCCGACGGATGGCAGCGAGCGCGGTGCTGGCCAGTGCGACGACGGCGCCGATAACGATGGCGACGGGCGCACCGACTTCAACGTGACCGCTGCGCTGAACGACCCGGGCTGCTCGAGCCCGGCCGATGCGAGCGAACGCGGCACGCTCGCGTGCGACGACGGCAGCGACAACGACAGCGATGGCCGCGTCGACTTCAACATGAACGCGACGCTCTCCGATCCGGGGTGTACTGCGCCGGATGACAACAACGAGCGCGGCACGCTCGCCTGCGATGACGGCACGGACAACGACAGTGACGGCTTCACCGATTACTCGACGAATAGCGGTACGTCGGATCCTGGATGCACGGGACCCGATGACACGAGCGAGAACTGCTCGGGTACCGGGTGCCCACTATGCGACGACGGCATGGACAACGACAACGACCAGAAGACGGACATGGCGGACTGCGGCTGCATGACGCCCGCGGACACGCAAGAAGCCGGTGTGTGCACGCCGCAGTGCAGCGATAACATCGACAACGACAACGACGGCAAGACCGACATGATGGATCCGGGCTGCGCGAACATGATGGACAATAACGAGCACGCGGCTGGCCTCACGTGCGACGACGGGCAAGACAACGACAAGGATGGCCTCAAGGACTTCCAGCTCAGCGGCGGTGATCCTGGTTGCACGTCACTCACCGACACGAACGAGCGCGGGTCGCTCGTGTGCGATGACGAGATCGACGCCGACGGCGACGGCGAGGCTGCGTTCGCGACGGTCGGTCAGTTCGACACCGGGTGCTCGAGCCCGTTCGACACCAGCGAGCTGAGCACGCTGCAGTGTGA
>DASUFX010000137.1:0-11923 GCA_036274355.1 Kofleriaceae bacterium
GGCCAGACACTCGCGCTCCCGGCGAGCTGGAGCGAGCTGGCGTTCGGTCGCGGGCCGTGGCACGGAGCTGACCACGGTGCGAAGAATGATCTCGTCGTCTGCACCAAGACCGAGTTCGTCAGCCGCCGCGCGGGACGGCTCTATCGCGCGGGACATCAGCTCGAGGTCGCGTCGCTCGATCAAGCGGACGAGCTCGTCGTGCGGCGCGCGTCGGGGGAGACCGTGCGGCCTGCCCGCACCGCACGCGGCCGTGCGATCGTCAAACCCGACGACACGATCGAGCTCGGCGATGGCAAAGGCGGCGCGGTGAAACTGATCGTGCAGCGACACTGACATGGCGGCGATCCACAAAGACGGCATCGATCAGTTCCGCGTGAAGTTCGCGGAGCTCGCGCGCGTGCGTCGCGGCGAGCCGGTGCATGTCGATCCATTCTTGATCGCGCAGGCGATCGGCCTCGTGATGCGCGAGTGCAACGTGCGCTCGGCACTCGGCAAGCCGATCGTATGGAACGAGTATCGCGTGATCCTCGCGCGGCGCGACTTCGACGCGATCCGGCCACTGCAGGCGCCGCTCGAGCGCGACTTGAAGACCGTGCTCGCGCAGGAGGCGAAAAGCCGCCAGGCCGAGCTCGTCGGCGAGCTGCGCGTCACCGTCGTGTTCGACGAAGCCGACGAATTGTCCGCGGCCGAGGGCGTTGTGCGCGTCGCGTTCGTCCCGACCGAGAAACTGTCGGCGCCCAAGCCCGGCGAGATGACGATGCGACTCGACAGCTGGGCCGTCTCGGGAGAAATCGCAGTCAAGCAAGCGTCGCCGACCGACACGGTCATCGTCGACGACCAGACCGCGCCCGGCCACGTCGTGCACTGGGCCGGAGGCAGTGCGCAACTGCCGCTCGGTACAACCGTTGTCGTCGGTCGTCCTCATCCCGAAGCGCCCGCACATTTCATCGGCCTGGCCGGGGCCGGGGCGAAAGTAAACAAGCAGCATTGCTGGCTTGCCGCGACGCCGACGAGCCTGCGCATCGGCAGGTTCGCCAAGGCAAATCCGGTCCACGTCAACGGTCAACCGATCGCCGCCGGTGAGGATCTAGAGGTGGCGCTGCCGGCCGAGGTCTCGCTGTCTCGTGGGGACTTCGTCTTTACCGTGCAGCGCCGCACTTGAAGCCGTGCCGGCAGAGCTCACTCTAGGACATGTGTTGCGCCGTCTTGCGTCGCGCGACCGGAGTCGCGTCCGGAGATCTAACGCCAAGACGAGCCAAGGTCGCCAAGAACGCCAAGAAGAAGGGTTCTTGATCGCGCTCTGCACGCGCGATCATTCGAGCAGAACGCGATCGGAAAACCTTTCCTTGGCGTTCTTGGCGTTCTTGGCATCTTGGCGTTCCCTCTGGGAGGAATCGAAATGGGGTCAGACCCCATTTTCTAGAGGCTGCGTCCACGCGCCGGACGACTTTGCGAAATGGGGTCAGACCCCTTTTCTGGGGTCGACCGCGTTCTGCGCGCGCGATCGTTCGAGCAGAACGCGATCGGAAAAAGGTCCCTTGGCGTTCTTGGCGTTCTTGGCATCTTGGCGTTACATCTGGGCGGGGAGCCGATGACGCGCGGGCGTTGGCTTGTGGTCGGTGGTTCGTTGGGCCTGGAGCTCGCGGCGTTCGGGCTCGCGATCCTCGTCGCGTGGTGGCTCGGATCGATCGGCACGACTGCTTGGCTCGCACGGGTCGCCAAGCTCGGACTCTCCGCGCCCAGCGAGCCGGTCGTTCGCGGCAGTGCGCGGATCGCATGCCTCTACTTCACGGTCGGCATCGGCGCGCTCGCGGCCGCGCGCGTGTGGTGCGTGCGCAAAGCGGAGAGCGCGATCAACGTGCCGTGGTTGCTGCCCGTTGCGGTCGGTGCCGCGCTGTTCGGATTGGCGGTGCATCTCGGGACCGTCGAGGTCTCGAAGGGCGCCGCGCTGCTGCCGACCGCGGGTGGTTTCGCGCAGGGTTTTCTCGTCGGCTGCGTGCTCGCGGCCGGGATCCTCGTCGCGCCCGTCGACATTGCGGAGCTCGCGGCGCGTGCGCGCAAACCGATCGCGATCACGATCGCTGCGATCTTCGCAGCACTCGCGGTCGCTGGCTCGGGACCGGCGGGCTCGGGCACGCGGATCAATCTCGGGCCGCTGCAACCGATCGAGCTGATCAAGCCGCTCGCGATCTTGTTCCTCGCCGTGTATCTCGGCTCGCGCGCGAGCAAGCTGCGCTGGCACCGCACGCGGTTCTTGCGGCTGCGCTGGCCGCGCATGGATCTGCTCGTGCCAGCGGTCGGCGTGCTGCTGCTGATCGTCGCCGGCCTGTACGTGATCGGCGACCTCGGTCCGGTGCTGCTGCTCGCGCTCGTGTTCCTCGGCATGTTCTTCGTCGTCAGCCGCGCGACCGGGTGGGTTGTCGTCGCGCTGTCGATCCTCGGCGGCGTGCTCGCGCTGCTCGCGACGTGGCCCGGGCTCGCCGGCAGTGGCACGGTGAAGACGCGGCTCGTGATGTGGACCGATCCGTGGACGAACGGGCTCACGAACGGCTCGCAGCTCGGCGAGGGCCTGTGGGCGATGAGTGCCGGCGGCTGGCAAGGGCAGGGCCTCGGCCGCGCGCTGACGCCGCTCGTGCCCGCCGGCAAGACCGACCTCGTCCTCGCGACGCTGACCGAGCAGATGGGCGCGCTCGGCCTCGTCGCGTATCAGCTCGCACTCGCCGCGCTCGTGATCGGCGCGCTCTACGTCGCCGCGCGCAGCCGCACCGCCGAGCGTGTGCTGATCGCGAGCGGCATTGCGATCCTGTTCCTCGCGCAGTGGTTCGTGATCCTCGGCGGCACGCTCGGTTTTCTGCCGCTGACTGGCATCGTCGTGCCGTTCGTGTCGGCGGGGCGCACGAGCATGGCGGTGTTCGTCGCGCTTGTCGCACTCGTCGCGCGGCTGGCGACGGACGGCCGCGTGCGCGTCGCATCGACGGAGCTCGACGAGCTGCACGCGTCGACGCGCGGCGTGCGCGACCTCGCGACGCTCGCGATCGTGTTTGCGATCGCAGCGAGCGTCAATGCGGCGGTTGGCGTGCGCAACACGATCGCGACGCACACGATCCTCGCGCGCCTGCGCGACGGCACGTTGATCGCGCGGCAGAACCCGCGGCTCGCCGTGCTCGCGGCGCGCGTGCGACGGGGGGAGATCCTGGATCGCAATGGCATCGCGCTCGCGACGAGCCCCACACCGACCACGCGCAAATATCCGCTCGGCAATGCGCTCGGCACGCTGATGGGCGTGTCGCCGGCGAAGGTGCTGCTGCCGCCGTGGGCGCTCGAGCGTCAGTTCGACGCAAAGCTCACCGGCTACGCCGACCTCGCGGGGTTCGTGCCGCTGCTCGATCTCGACGACACTGCGCGGGAGAAGGCGCTCGCCGCGCGCGACGCCGATATCGCGTCACGGTCGGTCAAGCTCACGCTCGACAGCAAGCTGCAGGCGAAGGTCGCCGCGCTCGCGCGCGATGCCGGCAAGAGCTGGCTCACCGTTGCGGCGGTCGTCATGAACGCGCAGACCGGCGAGGTGCTCGCGCGCGTGCAGGTGCCCGACTACGATCCAAACCAGCCGGCGTGGCAGGACCGCGTGCTCGCGAACGACACGTCGTTTCTCGCGCGGTTTCGCGGCGCGTACGGCGAATGGCCCGACAAGACCGGTACACAGGGCATGTATCAGTCGGGTTCGGTCGGCAAGCTGTTCACCGCGATCGCCGCGGTCCGCGCGAACGTGCCGGCATCGCAGCGCTTCGAGTGCCGCGAGGAGGACGACCAGGGCCCGCTGTTCACGCTCAAGGGCTGGCCGAAACCGATCCACGATCACACGAAGGATCGGCCGCACGGCAATCCCGATCTCGTCGAGGCAATCGCGGTCAGCTGCAACGTGTACTTCGCCCAGCTCGGCCTGTTGCTCGGTCCACATCCGTTCGAGGAGCTACGCAAGGCCGGCCTCGAGATTGGCTACGGCACCAAGCTCGTACCGGGCGACCCTGGCTCGCGTCAGCTCGCGTCGACGGCGTTCGGCCAGGGCGTGATGGCGATGAACGTGATGCAGGCAGCGCGCATGGTCGCAGCGATCGCGAACGGCGGCCGCTACATCAAATGCCCCCCGACGATGGAGCTCGGCGCGAAGTGCACCGAGTCCCAGCTCGTCCCCGATCCGGCGAGCCTCGACGTGATCCGGACCGGCATGAGCGACGTGATGACGCATGGCACCGGCGCGCGGCTGTCGCCACCAGCCGGCATCCGCGTCTACGGCAAGACCGGCACCGCCGACGTCCGCGGCTTCGCCGGCGAGCAGCCATTCGGCATCGCCCCACGGCAAATCGCGGCACCCCACTCGTGGTTCGTCGCGTTCGCCGAGTCCGCGCAGGGCGGAACCAGTAGCTCACGCATCGTCGTCGCGGTCGTGATTCCGCGCGGCGGCACCGGCGCATCCGCCGCCGGTCCACTTGCGATGCAGATCCTCGCGGCGGCGCGCGACCTTGGCTACCTCCCATGACAGTGCTTGCGCGCCCACCGGACGTGACGTCATGATTTCGTCGGTGCCCGAGGATCCCGACGGAACGCAGCACGTCGAAGACGGACCGGCTCCTGCTACGGAGACGCAGTTCGTCCCCGACGGCACCGTGCTCGGTCCCGCGGTCTCGAAGCCGAACGCCTCGTCGGGTGCGATCAACCCGGTGAGGTCCGGTCCTGCGCCGCGCTCCCCGTGGGCACGGCCGATGGGCTCGCGGCCGCCGGATCAGACGCAACACGTCGACGACCTGCCGCGCTTCGGTCGGTTCCGCGCGCTCGCCGAGATCGGCAGCGGTGCGATGGGCACGGTCTATCGCGCGCACGACGATGTGCTCGGTCGCTCCGTGGCGATCAAGGCGTTGTCATCGCGCGACAAGAGCGTGCGCGAACGGTTCCTGCGCGAGGCACGCGCGATCGGCGCTGTGCTGCATCCGAACATCCTCGCGGTCTACGACGCGGGCACCGACGACGACACGCCGTATCTCGTCACCGAGCTCGCCGCGGGTGGCACGCTGCGCGATCGCATCCACCAAGGCGCGCTCTCGGTCGACACCGTGCGCGAGCTTGGCATCCAGATCGCCCGCGCACTCGCCGCCGCGCACGCTGCCAACATCATCCATCGCGACGTCAAGCCGGCGAACATTCTCCTCGCGGGCGACACGTGGAAGCTCGCCGATTTCGGCATCGCGCGGCTGCCCGACTCGACGCTCACCGTCGAGGGTCAGTTCATGGGCTCGCCGTCGTACGCGGCGCCCGAATCGCTGCGCTCCGGTCAATTCAGCCCGGCGTCCGATATCTACGGCCTGGGCGCCACGCTCTATGAAGCGCTCGCCGGTGCGCCACCGCACGGCGATCACGACATGCAGTCCGTCGTGCGCAAGCTCGAGCACGACGCGCCGCCGCTGGTCACGCGCCGCCAGGTGCCCGGTCCGCTCAACGACGCGCTGATGGCGACGCTCGCGCGCGATCCGGCGAAGCGGCCGACCGCCGACGAGCTCGCGCGCCTGCTCGCAAACACGAGCGACGAGCAGCCGGTGCCCCGCGCGCCATCGACGCGTACAAAGGTGATCGCGCTCGCGCTCGCCGCCATCGCGATCGTCCTCGTGATCTTCGCGATCGTGCGTGACAAGCCAGGCAGCGCCCCGAACCTGCAGCCTGCGTTCGGTCCGCGCGGGAAGGTCGTGACGCCGCCGAACGAGCCGCGCAGGCACGACAATCCGCGCGCGCGCGCCGACGAGCCGCGCGCACACGACGACGAGCAGCGCGGGCGCAACGAGGATCACTTCGCGGAGCCGCCGAGTGCACCCGAGCCACCGAGTGCGCCGGAAGCGCCGGTCGAGCCCTCACAGCCGCAGCCGCAGGTCGTCGATCCGTGGGGGAACCCGGTCGACGAGGAGACAGCGGCGAAGATCCTCGACCAGATGCACCGCGATGCCCAGACCGAGATGGACAACTGGGGCCACAAGCGCAAACGCCGCAAGCATTAAACGGGCTCCGTGCTGCCGCCGCATCGATCGAAGCAACCCGGTACTGCTCGATCCGATATGGAGCGGATCATGGACCGGCTTGCCTGTATCGTGTTGTGTGCTGTCGTATCGAGCGGTGGCGCGGCGTATGCCGACGACGACTACGACGCGCCCGCTGGACCTTACCGCTTGCTTGCCGGTCTCGAGATGGGTCTGACGGTCAGTCCCGCCGACGGACCACGCCGAGACACGTTGCCGATCGGCGGCCTCGCGTTTCGCGTTCGCATCCCGTTCTCGGAGCGCACCGCGCTGTCGCTCGGCACATCGATCCCGTTTCCACCGTTCATCACGGGACAAGTCATCGCGCTCTACGAATGGGGACCGATTCGCTCGACCTCGGGGCTCGTGTTGCGCGGTGGTATCCGCCCGCTCGTCGGGCTCGTGGGGCTGTGCGACGCCAGCGGAGAAGCCCAGTGTCCGCTCGATCGGGCCGCCGAGCCTGGCGATCGCGCGGGCTGGGCGATCGGTGTGATGAGCGAGCTCGGTGCCGGTTGGCGGTTTCGGCTCGGCTCGAAGGTGTCACTCGAAGCGATCGCCTCGTACCTCGGCGGTCTGTTCGACGGGCGGCAGCGCAAGACGGAGAGCGCGCTGGATGGCTACTACCAGGGCGGCATGCTGTCGATCGACCTGCTGTTCTGAAGTAACGATCGCGCGCGCCGACAAGAATGGTGGGGCGCGTCCTCTAATCGTTGTCGCGGTTGACCGCGGTGACGTCGCGCGGATTCGAGCCGTTGTAGGCATTGTCCGTGCTCGTACACGCGTTGAGCTGCACGGTGAACGTCACGTCACCGTCGACCATCGTGTCGTCGACACCCGACACGGTGACGGTCTGGAAGCCGAAGTTGCCCGGCGTGAAGTTGAGTGTCGTGGGGCTGACGAGACCTTCGGTTAGATCCGTGCTCTGTAGCGTGCAGGTGACCTGCGCTGTTGGCGGGATCGTCAGCCGCACGCGGAACGTCGCGGACTGGCCGTTCTCGGAGACGAGCAAGCGCCTGCGCGCCTTCACGTAGACCTGCGCGATGTCGTTGTCGATGTTCGTCACGTCTACGTTGGCAACTGCGATGCCGGAGTAGCGCGGGTCGAGGCTGACCGCGTTGCCCGTGATGATCGTGAAGTTCTGGTTGCCGTCGTTCAGCGTGTCGTCGACACCGGTCACCGTGATCGTGCGCGGTTGGTTCCAGTTCGCAGGCGTGAACGTCACGCTCGCCGGCAGCACGGTGCCTTCGGTCGTGTCGCTGCTCATCAGCGAGATCGTCACGTTCGCGATCGGCTGGGTATCGAGGACGATCGTGAACGTGTCGGTGTCCTGGAACTCGGAGACGACCAACCCGTTGATCGGATCGACGGTGACGCTCGCGATGTCGTTGTCGAGGTTCTGTACCGTGACGTCGGCCGGGTTGATGCCGTTGTAGAGCGTGTCGCTCGACGTCGCGGGCGACAGTACGATCGTGTACGTCTGCGTGCCGTCGGCGAGGATGTCGTTGACGCCCGTCACCGTCACGGTCCGCGCGACGTTCCAGTTTGCCGGCGTGAACGTGATCGACGTCGGCGACACTGTACCCTCGGTCGTGTCGTTCGACGCGACCGGAATCGTGACGTTGCCGCTCGGCTGCGATGTCAGCACGACGGTGAACGAGTCGGCGCCGCCCGCTTCGCTCGTCACGAGGCCGCTCGTCGGCGTCACGACGATCGCGGACGTATCGTTGTCGGTGTTGGTGCCGGTCGGATCGTCTGGATCGATTCCGCTGTACGCAGGATCACCGCTCGCCGCCGGCGCGAGCAGGATCGTGAATGGTTGATCGCCATCGTCGATCACATCGTCAACGCCGGTCACCGTCACGGTCTGCACCGTGCTCCAGTTCGCGGACGTGAACGTAACCTGCGTCGTCGACACCGAGGCTTCGCTCGCATCGCTCGACATCACCGCAATCGTGACGTTCGCCGCGGGCTGCGAGCCGAGCACGATTCCGAACGTCGCGGTCGTGCCGGCTTCGCTGGTCACGAGGCCACTTGTCGGCTGTACCGTGATCGAGGCGCTGTCGTTGTCCGCATTGACGCCGGCGAGATCATTCGGGTCGAGACCCGCGTAGCTCGTATCCGTGCTCGTCGCTGGGCCGAGCGTGATCGTGAACGGCTGCGGACCGTCGATGATGCTGTCGTCGACGCCGGTCACGGTGACCGTCTGCGCGACGTTCCAGTTCGCGGCCGTGAACACGAGCGACGCCGTCGACACCGACGCCTCACCGGTGTCGGTCGACGCGATCGGAATCGTCACGTCTGCCATCGGCTGCGTCATCAATACGACCGAGAACGTCGCTTGCCCGCCACCTTCGGTGGTCATCAGCGTCGCCGGCGCGCTGACCGAGATGCCGCCGACATTTTCGTCGACGTTCATAAGCGTGACGTCGTCGGGATCGAGGCCTTCATAGCCGTTGTCCGAGCTCGATGCCGCGCCCAGCATGATCGTGTAGCTGACGTTGCCGTCGGAGATCAGATCGGGCTGGCCGGTCACGGTGACCGTCTGCGGCGAGAACCAGTTCGTATCGGTGAACACGAGCGACGCGCGGTCGGTGACGCCCTCCGTCGGATCCGAGCTCGTGACTGGCACCATCACATCGGCCGCCGGTTGTGACGTCAGCATGACCGAGAACATCGCTGTCGCGCCGCTCTCGCTCGTCTCGAGGCCAACCACTGGCGATACCTCGAAGCCGGCGACATCGTCGTCGTCGTTCGTGATGTCCAGATCGACTGCGCCGAGCTCGTCCGATCCGACGCGCACGAGGTAGCTCTGATCGCCATCGGCGCGATCGTCGTCGACGCCGGTCACCGTCACCGTGCGTGCATCAGCGAAGTTGTCGCGATCGAACGACAGCGTCGCCGGCGACACCGTGCCCTCGGTCGTGTCCATGCTCGTGATCTCGATCGTGACCTTCTCGAGCGGCTGGTTGGTCAGCGCGACCGTGAACGTCGCGGTCCCGCCCAGCTCCGTCGTATGGAGATCGAGCTGTGGCGACACCATGAGCGTGCCGCCACCGGGATGGATGTTGTCGCCGCAGCCGCACAAGACGACGACGGCGATCGCAAGCGATCGGCAAGCTCCCATCGTGGAAAATGGTATCAGGGATCGTCAGCCGTCGACGAGAATCGGCACATCGAGCCGGGCCGCCACCGCGAGTGCCCGCAGGAACGCGGCGAGTTGTTCTATATCAGCATCGGCTTCTGTCGCGACGTTAGCCGCTTCTAGGGCACGTGTGCGCCCGGGCTCGTCCTTGAGGTCATGCAGGCTCGTGTCGTGCGGAATCACGCCGAAGAACAGCGCGAGCATGAGGCAATGGGTCGGCTGCAGGTTGCCGACCATGAACATCATCTGGAACAGCTGATCCGACGAGATCTCGATCACACCGTCGTCGCTCTCCCAGCGCACACCGTAGGGCGCACGGCTCTCGAAGAATGTCGTACCTGCAGAACGCATCTTTGCGGTCGGCGCGCCGTCCCAGCCGAACTCGGCGAGTCCGCGCACGAGCAACGCGCCGGCGGTGCATGCGAGCGATTCCGGCAGGCGCGACATCAGCCACGCCTCGACGCGCTCGGGAATCGGATAGCGAATGCGGCGATGACACGCGAACTCGCGCGGCAGGTGCGCGGGGCAGTTGCCGCAATATTCGGCGACGCTGTCGAGCGGCCGCGACTCTTCGAGCAAGTCCTGCAGCGTGACGCCGCGCGCGGAATCGCCGTCGGTCGTGCGCATCGTCAGCTGGATCTCGATCTCGTTCGGCGCGCGCGCGTCGCCGTCTTCGCGCATGTGAGCGAGCGCGGAGCGGGCGAGGATGCGTGTGCGGTTCAGGTTGACCAGCTTCTCAACGCCTAGCTCGCGTTGTGGCTGGCACCCGACGCCGAGGAGATAATCGATCGCCATTGCGTCGAGCGTACCAATGGGGCCCGACATAGGGTAAGAACAGCCCCGACGCACCCGTAGCTCAGCTGGATAGAGCGTTGGCCTCCGGAGCCAAAGGTCACAGGTTCGAATCCTGTCGGGTGCACGAGTGAAGACGCTCGCGGAGATCGCGATCGAGGCCGGCCTGGTGACGAAAGCCGGTGCCGCGAAGGCCGGCCGTATGGCCGAGGAGCGCAAGGAACCGCTGGTCGTCGTGCTCATCAGGGAGCTCGGGGTCAACGAGGTCGCCCTGATCGG
The DNA here is from genome assembly GCA_036274355.1 of Kofleriaceae bacterium. Taxonomy (GTDB): domain Bacteria; phylum Myxococcota_A; class Polyangia; order Haliangiales; family Haliangiaceae; genus JABFXX01. The sequence goes on from DASUFX010000137.1 coordinate 10,273, forward strand.
CGCACTGCGTAAACAAACGCGGGTGCCGCTGCTCGACCCCGCGCAGGTCGAGGTCGATCCCGAGGCGCTTCGTATCGTGCCGCGCGATTCATGCGCCCGGCTCCGGGTGCTGCCGCTGGGGCTGACCCTCGACGGTAAAACCCGCGTTCTCCGCGTCGCGATGGCCGACCCGACCGACACCTCCGCGATCCTCGAGCTCGAGGTCATCGCGAACTGCGAGATCGAAGTGACCGCGCTCCCGCTGTCCGCGATCGACGAGCTCGTCGACAAGGGCTACAAGCAGTTCTCGACGGCCGTGATGAGCCGGCAGAAGCTGTTCGGCCGCAACCTCACCGTCACGACGAAGAACAACAAGATCCAGCCGATCGACAGCGCGGAGGCCGCCGGCGCGTCGGAAGTGTCGGTGACCGCACAGATTCAGCTCGCGTCGTTGGTCGCGGCGCCAGACCCCGAAGAGCGGCTGGCTGCGTTGATTCACGTGCTCGTCTCCAAGGGGGTCGTGACCGAGGTCGAGCTGGCCGACGCCCTCAAGAAGCTCGAATCCGGCAAGCCCTCAGAATCTTGAGAGTTGGCCAGGTTTTGCCACGGGCATCCCAGGCAACCCTGCGCTACCATCTCGGAGTCGTCCGTCAGGCGACACATGTCCCGTCATGAGATGACTACCGCGTCTTCAATGATCACCTGCGCCGGTTGCAAGCACAGCTATGCCGATTCGGCTCTGTATTGCCCGAACTGCGGCACGCCCAAGGCTCGCGAAGCCATCGCGACAGATCCGCTCGTCGGCAAGGTACTCGGCGAGCGCTTCCAGGTGATCGAGCTGCTCGGCCAAGGTGGCTCCGGCACGATCTATCGCGCCGAGCACGTCACGCTGCGCCGCAAGGTCGCGATCAAGGTGCTCCACAACGAGCTCTCGCGCGACGACCTCGCAGTCGAGCGGTTTCGCCGCGAGGCGACGACGGTCGCGGAGATCGACAACGAGCACATCGTCGAGATCCACGACTTCGGACGCGCGCACGACGGCCGGCTCTATCTCGCGATGGAGCTGCTCGAAGGCGAGACGCTCGATGGCGTGCTCGCGCGCGAGCGGCAGCTGTCGGTCGAGCGCACGGCCGATATCTTGATCCAGGTCGGCGAGGCGCTGATGGAGGCGCACGCGATCGGCTACGTCCATCGCGACCTGCGGCCGCGCAACATCTACCTCGCGAATCGGCGCGGCAAGGCGAACTTCGTCAAGCTGCTCGACTTCGGTCTCGCGAAGCTCGTCGAGGGTGATGCGCAAGCAGCGTCGACGAGCCTCGGCATGACGTTCGGCGATCCGCGCTACATGTCACCCGAGCAAGCGCGCGGCGATCGCATCGACCGGCGCGCCGACATCTATCAGCTCGGCTGCATCGCGTACGAGATGCTCACTGGTGCGCCGCCGTTTACCGGCAATCGCGTGTTCGACATCCTGTCGAAGCAGGTCACCGAGATTCCCGCGCCGCTACCGACGCGACGTCCCGGCGTGCCGCTGTGGATGGAAGCGGCCGTCGCGAAGATGCTGGCGAAGGATCCGGACAATCGATTTGCGACGACGACGCGTCTCGTCGAGGCACTACGCCGCGGCATCGACACCGGCGACGTGATGGAGGACGAGATCGCGCGTCGCCGC
>DASUFX010000138.1:0-2235 GCA_036274355.1 Kofleriaceae bacterium
CTCGAATTGCGGTTTGACGAGCGCGACGATCGGCTTTCCTGCCGTTGCGGCGCGCTCGCCCGTCGTTGCTGCGCCCTCGGCCGCATGTGCGCGCAACAGCTCGCCCACGCGCGGTAGCACGAGCGTGAGCGAGATGAACGAGACGTCGATGACAGCGAGGTCGCACGCTTCCGGCACGAGTGCGAGGTCCATGTTGCGAACATTCGTCCGCTCGAGCACGACAACGCGCGCGTCTTGGCGTAGCTGCCATGCGAGCTGGCCGTAGCCGACGTCGATCGCATAGATGCGTGTAGCTCCGCGCCGCAGCAGGACGTCGGTGAAGCCGCCGGTCGACGCGCCGATGTCGAGCGCGACCTTGCCAGTCGGATCGATGGCGAACGTGTCGAGCCCTTTGACGAGCTTGAGCGCGCCGCGCGAGACGTACGGATGATCCTGTTCGCGGAGCGTGATCTCGACGTTCGGATCGAGCATCGTGCCGGGCTTTGTCTCGGGCTGACCGCGCACGAGCACGGCGCCGCTCATCACGAGTGCGCGCGCTCGCTCTCGGCTCGCGACGAGACCGCGATCGATCAAGATCTTGTCGAGACGCTCGCGAGCCATCGCTCGTGCAATGTAGCGCTCGCGGCGCAGTGCGTGCGAATCGGCGATGCGATTCCGGGCTGATGAGATGACGCACAGCGCGCGGGGTACGAGCGCACCGAGTCCGGCTTCGTGGCGGCGATGCGCGACTACTGACAACCGAGCGCCGGCAGCTTCGCGGTCTGCTCGATGCACTCTTTCGCCGTCTTGCGCACGCTCGCGTACGACTGCTGCACGATATCCGGCTGCGAGTCCGGGCTCGCGGCGACTTCGAGGCCGATGCGCACCGCTTCGGGCAACGCGCGCGCGAGCTCGCATTGCTTCGCCACGTCAGGCGCCAGCGAGCCGCCAGGCGAGCCAGTCCCGTTGGCGGGAGCTCTCTCGGCGCATGCGCAGATGCGCTCCACGTATGTCTTGCACGCGTCCTGGCTGCGCTGGATCTCGGCGGCCGGCATCGGTGTCACGCGTTGCTGCTTCGGCGCGGCCTCTTGCTTCTTGCAGGCCGCGACGAACGCGATCGCGAGCACCAACCACTTCATGACGCCTCGACGCGCGCGAGCACGACCGAGATGTTGTCGACGCCGCCTTCTTCGTTCGCCGCTTGGATCAAGCGATCGACCGCGCGATCGAGGTCGCGCTCGCTCATGAGAATGTGTTGGATCGTGTCGTCCTTGAGCATGCCGGTCAGGCCATCCGAGCACAGCATGTACGTGTCACCGACGCGCGGCACCTCGGTGATGATGTCGACCTGCACGCTCTCCTTCATGCCGAGTGCGCGCACGATGACGTTCTTGTGCGGCCAGTTCTCCGCCTCTTCCGGCGTGACCCGCTTCATGCGGATGTAGTCGTTGATCAGCGAGTGATCCTCGGTGAGCTGGATCATCTCGGTGCCGCGTGCGCGGTAGCAGCGGCTGTCGCCGACGTGCCCGATGATGAGGTGGTCGTCGAGAAAGTAAATTCCGACGCAGGTCGTACCCATGCCCTTGAATCGGGGTTCCCGTTGTGACCGCTCCCAGATCTCGAGGTTCGCGAGCATGACGCCCGTGACCATGCGGTTGATGTCTTTCCGCATGTCGCGATCGACCTTGTACGGCCAGGTCAGCGTTTGCTGTTTGCCGGTTTCGGTGAAGTGGTCGACGATCAGCTCGACGGCAAGCCGACTTGCGACCTCGCCCGAAGCATGACCGCCCATGCCGTCGCACACGATCGCGAGGCGTTCGCCGGTCTCGGGCAGCGCGATCGAATCCTCGTTGTGGTCGCGCTTGCGACCGATGTTCGTATCGCCCGCAAATCGCACACGCGCGTTATCGAGCGGAAACGAGGTGCTCACGCGCAAATTCTACCAGTGGCTGGCGGATTGACTCCACTACAGCGGGATGGTCAGTTCTAGGGGAATGAAGGAGCCGGCCCCTGCTGCGGGATGGTGGGGTTACGCTGAAGGCAACGCTACTCTCGTCGGAATCGCAGTCGTAATCGTCGTGATTGCCGCTGTAATATTCGTCGTTCGGAAGTACTGGAGGCGTTGAAACATGGGTCTGCTTGCTCGAGGCTCGGTGACCGATCGCCCGTGGGGAATGACCCTCGGTGCGCTCGGCATGCGTGGTCTCACCGGGCAGCTCACCCTCGGCGGCCAGTACAAGGTCGCGTTCCAGCAGG
>DASUFX010000139.1:0-7491 GCA_036274355.1 Kofleriaceae bacterium
CGACGAGGTGATTGAGGCGCCCGCCCGCACCACCGACCCACAAATCGGTCGCAGCGACACCGCCGATCCCGAAGAAGGCGCCACTCACGCAGCCGGTCACTGTCGATCCGTTCCACGCGTTGCCATCCCAGCGCTGGACGACACAGTTCACGCCGACCGCCCACAGATCCGTTGCCGACTGTCCCCAGAATCGCCTGACATCAACAGTCGGACCGGTGCGCGGTGTCCACGTGGTGCCGTCGAACTGGTACGTGATGCCGGCCGCACCACCGATCCAGACATTGTTGCCCGCAAAGCTCGCGACCGCGAATAGATCGCTCGCGGTGCTCGGCGACGGCGAGAACACGGTCCAGTTAGCGGGAGCGCCGCCATCGCCAGAGGCATCGCCGCTGCCGCCACTTCCGTCTCCGGCGCCACCGGTGTCGCCGCTGCCTCCGCCTCCGTCGCCGTTCGCTGTCGTGTCGAAGGCGATCCTGCCGCATGCGCACAGCGCGGCAACGAGCATGACCCCAAACGAACGACGCACCATCTCCACAGTACCTCGAACGGTGTGGCACCGGAGCACCGACGAAATGCAAGCTCTGCGCGCTCGCTTACATCGGCGTCGTCGTTGGTGTCGGCACCGGTGGTGCTTGGGGTGCCGGCGGGGCAGCGGTCGGTGAAGCATTCGGTGGCACCGCCGCGCCCGGTGGTTGGTCGCCCGGTGGCCCCGCGGGCGGCAGCATCGGCGGCGGCGCGCTCGGCGGCGGCGGTCCCATCATCGGCGGCGGTGGTGCGTACATCGGCGGCGGTGGCGGCTTCGGCCGATTCCGATCGGGCCGCACCGCGAACATGATGCCGCCCGATACGAACCAGCCGCTGTTGTCGAAGCGATCGCTGTAGAAGTTCGTCGCTGCGAGGTACGGACCGAACACGGTGTGAGCGCCGACGAGCATCAGCCCGCCGGTGACCGACGACGCGAAGCCTTTGAAGTCGTATGCCGGGTCCTCGCTCGGCGCACGATGGATCTTCGAGGGCATCAGGTTGATCGCGAGCAGCGGCCGCACCCAGCCCTGCTTCGTTTGCGCGACCAGCTGAAGCGCGCCGTAGTTCGCCGAGGCGCTACTCTCGGTGGAATTGCCATTCGAGTCGGTCACCGACGAGCTGCTGCCGACGTGACCGAAGCGCGCTGCGACGGCGATGTCGAGTGCGTCGCCCGCGTCGAAGTGCTGGCGCAAGCCAATCGAGCCGCCGGTCGGCAACGGCAAGATGAAGTAATAGAGCGCGCCTTCGCCGGCGACCTCGAGATCGGTGTTGTCGCCGAGTCCGTAGCTCAGCGTGAACGTCAGCGCCGCCGCGGGCGCCGCGCCATACGAGATCGGATCTCCACCGCTGCCGGCGCCGGCATTCTCGTCGGCGATCAGATCGAGGACCGGCGCTTCACCACTCATCGCTCCGCCGATGTGACCTTTACCGACGGTCGTCGCCGGCATCGGCGCTCCCGTCGAAATCGGCAAGATGCAGCCGGTCAGTAGTAAGCACAGTCCCCAGAAGTGCTTCATACGGCCATTGGATCATGGTTTGGCGCCATGCGATAGCGTCCGCGGCTCAAACGCCGACGAATGCCACGTGCAGTGACCGCTGCTGGATCGTGAGATTCAGCTTCCCGCGAGCAGCTTCTCGAGCTCGGTCTCGTCGATCACCTTGACGCCGTGCTTCTCTGCAGCCTCGAGCTTGGTCTTGCCCGTGTCGGCACCGGCGACGAGATAGTTCGTCTTCTTCGACACCGAGCCGGCGACCTTGCCGCCCGCCTGTTCGATCTTCTTCTGCACATCGGTGCGCGGCTGCGACAGCGTGCCGGTCACGACGAGCGTCATGCCCTTGAGCGGACCGTCGCTGGTAGCAACGACCGGCTCGCCTGGATCGACGCCGCGCGCTGCGAGCTTGTCGAGCACGGCTTGCACGTGCGGCTCGCGCAGGAAGCGATCGATGCCCTCGGCGGTCGTCTCACCGACGCCCTCGATGTCACACAGCTCGGCGACAAACCCCGCTGAATCCTTCGCGGCGCACGCGGCGCGCATTCCGGAGAGCGTGCCGTACTTCTGCGCGATGGGCTTTGCGAGCACGCTGCCGACGTGTGCGATGCCGAGCGCGGCAAGCAGGCGCGAAAACGTCGCCGCCTCCTTCGCCTTCGCGATCGCCTCGACGAGGTTCTTCGCCGATTGATCGGCAAACCGCTCGAGCTCGGCGATGTCCTCCCACTCGAGCACGAACAGATCGGCGACGTCTTTGACCATCCCCGCGCCGACGAGCTGCGCGACGACCTTCTCGCCGAGGCCATCGATGTTCATCTGACCGCGCGATGCAAAGAACTCGATCGCGCCGAGCTGCTGCGCCGGGCAACCAAGCCGGTTGATGCAGAGCAGCGCGACCTTGCCCTGCTCTTTCGCGAGCGGGCCGCCACACGACGGACACTGCGTCGGCGTTTCGAACGCCGGGCCTGGCCCCTTCTCGGTGACACCGAGGATCTGCGGGATGATCTCGCCAGCCTTCTCGATCAGCACGCGGTCGCCGCGCCCGAGGCCGAGCCGCAGCACCTGATCGTAGTTGTGCACGCTCGCACGCGAGACCGTCGTCCCGCTGACGTCGACCGGATCGAGGATCGCGACCGGCGTGACGGCACCCGTGCGACCGATGTTCGGCTCGAGGTCGATGAGACGCGTCGTGACCTGGCGCGCCGGAAACTTGTACGCGATCGCCCAGCGCGGAAACTTCGACGTCGTGCCGAGCGCTGCCCGCTGGCCGAAATCGTCGACCTTGATCACGAGGCCATCGACCTCGTAGGGCAGCTCGTCACGCTTCGCCTGCCACGCCTCGACGCACGCGAGCAGCGAGTCCCAGCTCGCCGCCTGCTCGTTGTGCGGCGACACCGGCAGTCCGAGCCGCTTGATGTAGTCGAGCGACGCGCCGTGGCCCTTCGCATAGCGCTCGCCGTCGACGACTTCATAGAGGATCGTGCGTAGCGGCCGCTTCGCGACCTCGCGCGGATCCATCTGCTTGATCGTACCGGCCGCCGTATTGCGCGGGTTCTTGAACGGCTCCTCGCCCTCCTTGATGCGCTCGGCGTTGATCGCGGCGAACTCCGCCTTCGTCATGTAGATCTCGCCGCGCACGACGATGTCGACCGGCTCGCGAAGCTTGAGCACGACGCCGCGCACCGTGCGCACGTTCGCGGTCACGTCCTCGCCGATGCGGCCATCACCGCGCGTGGCGCCGAGCGCGAGCACGCCTTGCTTGTACGTCAGCTCGATGCCGAAGCCGTCGATCTTCGGCTCGATCGAGTACGACACGCTGTCGCCGTCGAGGCCCTTCATCACGCGGTCGTGGAACTCGCGCAGATCGTCGTGGCCATACGTGTTGTCGAGCGACAGCATCGCGACTGCACGCTCGACCTTCGGAAACTCAGAAATCGGCGCATAGCCGACGCGCTTCGTCGGCGACCACGCGACCACCCAGTCGGGATGCGCGGCCTCCATCTCGCGCAGCTTGACCAGCAGCTTGTCGTACTCGACGTCGCTGATCGTCGGCGCGGCTTCGACGTAGTACCGGCGGTCGTGTTCGCTCAGCTCTTCGACGAGCTTCAGATACTCGTCTTTCGAGCCCCCACTGCTCGTCGGCCTACTCCCGAACAGATCCATCTGCGCCATAACCGGCGCAGCATAGCGGATCAGTCGTCATCATCGAGGTGCGACGGGCGCTTCTTGCCTTCGATGAAGGCGTCGAGCGCCTGCTCGTCGGGGGATTCCTCGTCGATCACGTCGTCTTCGGAGACTTCGTCGACGCGGACCGAGCCCGCCGCCATCTTGTACGGCCGGCGCGGCAAGTCGGTATCCGGTTCCTCGTCGAGCTCTTCGACCGACGGGCCATCGAGATCGAGCTCGATCTCGTCGACGTCGAGCATCGCGCCCTCGATTCGCTTGCCGATCAGACAGCCAGCCTTGACGGTGACCTGGAACGGCCGGCCATCGAAGTACGCGTCGATCGCTTCCTTGATGTACCAGAAGACGTCCTGCATCTCCTGGCCGTTGCCGGCGATGTCTTTCCACTCCTGGAGCGGTCCGTACTCGATCACCGGCGCGAAGAAGAACTCGCGCGAGCTCTTGAACAGCAGCGTGAACTCTTCGGCTTCGATGTCGACGGCGAGGTTCGCGCTCTTCATGCAGCGCTCGACGTGCTCGATCGTCGGATAGCGCGCGATGTGGCGTTCGAGACGATCGAGCGCCTCGTGCTTGTCGTGCTTGATCAGCACTTCCCGATAGAGGTCGTGGAATTCCTCGAACGTGCCGGCGAGCGGTAACGTGCAGCGCACTTCGCCGCCGATCTTCGTCACGCGCGCGAAGTCGCGCAGCGCGATCTCGATGCTCGGCATCTCGGAGAGCCCGAGATTGCAGACCACGAGGTCGTAGACGCAGTCGGCAAACGACAGCTTGGGCACCGCGCTCTCGGTGCGGAAGAAGACGCCCTTCTTACCGAGCGGCCCGAGGTCCGCGATCTTGCGGCGCGCGACATCGAGCATCGCGCTCGACGCATCGATCGCGATCAAGCGCGAGCCATCACTCATCCGTCGCAAGATCTCGACGGTGGGGTAACCGGTGCCACACGAAATATCGAGCACCTGTCCGCGATCTGGTACCGCGAGGTTCCGCAGCAGCATCTTGCCGAAACGAGTGCCCCAAACGGGCGCTATCTCTTCGTCATAGATGCGCGCCAGCTTCTCTACTTTGAGCGTGCGCTTTTGCTGAACCGACACGACGGATACTAGGTACCCGGAATCATGACGGAACGGTGACGGGATGTCTACACTCAGGTTCTAGCTGCCTGATTACCCATTCTTCACGTAGATCTCGCCGCCGCCCTGCCGGAACTCTTCGGCTTTCGCCGCCAGGTTGGTCTCGAGCTCATTCTTGGCTGCTAGCTCGCGAACTTCCTCGGTGAGCTTCATCGAGCAGAACTTGGGACCGCACATCGAGCAGAAATGCGCGACCTTAGCTCCCTCGGCAGGCAGGGTCTCATCGTGGAATTGCTGCGCTGTGTCGGGGTCGAGCGACAGCCGGAACTGGTCCTTCCAGCGGAACTCGAAGCGCGCCTTCGACAGGGCGTTGTCACGGGCGATCGCCCCGGGGTGTCCCTTGGCGAGATCGGCCGCGTGCGCCGCGATCTTGTAGGCGATCACGCCCGCCTTTACGTCGTCTCGATCGGGCAGACCGAGGTGCTCCTTCGGCGTCACGTAGCAGAGCATCGCGGTGCCGAACCAACCGATCATCGCAGCGCCGATCGCGCTCGTGATGTGGTCGTAGCCGGGCGCGATGTCCGTGACCAGCGGGCCGAGCGTGTAGAACGGCGCCTCGTGGCAGACCTTCATCTGGATGTCGACGTTCTCTTTGATCTTGTGCATCGGCACGTGGCCGGGGCCTTCGATCATCGTCTGGACGTCGTGCTTCCAGGCGATCTGCGTGAGCTCGCCGAGCGTGTCGAGCTCCGCAAGCTGCGCGCGATCGTTCGCGTCGGCCTGCGAGCCGGGACGTAGACCGTCGCCGAGCGAGAACGCGACGTCGTACTTCTTCATGACCTCGCAGATGCGCTCGAACTCGGTGTAGAGGAAGTTCTCCTTGTGGTGCGAGAGGCACCACTTCGCGATGATCGAGCCGCCGCGCGACACGATGCCGGTCACGCGCTCGGCGGTATACGGGATGTACGCGAGCCGCACGCCCGCGTGAATCGTGAAGTAGTCGACGCCCTGCTCCGCTTGCTCGATCAACGTCTCGATGAAGACGTCGATATCGAGCTTCGCCGGATCACCGCCGACTTTCTCGAGGCACTGATAGATCGGCACCGTGCCGATCGGCACCGGCGAGTTGCGAATGATCCACTCGCGCGTCTCGTGGATCTGCTTGCCGGTCGAAAGGTCCATGACCGTGTCGGCGCCCCACTTGACGGCCCACCGCAGCTTGTCGACCTCGTCTGCGATCGACGACTTAACGGCGCTGTTGCCGATGTTCGCGTTGATCTTCACGAGGAAGTTCTTGCCGATGATCATCGGCTCGGACTCGGGGTGCTTGATGTTCGCGGGCAGGATCGCTCGACCGCGTGCGAGCTCCTCACGCACGAACTCCGGCGCGACGTTCTCGCGAATCGCGACGAACTTCATTTCCGGCGTGATGATGCCGCGCCGTGCGTAGTGCATCTGCGAGCGGTTGCCGTCGTCCCCGTCGTGGGTGGAGCGCGACTGAAGTCGCGCATCGATCCACGGCTGGCGCAGCTTCGGAAGGCCGCGCTCCGGATCGTGACCCTGCGGGCCCGACGTGTCGTAGACATCGAACGGCGGCTCACCACCGTCGAGGTGGATGCGGCGCATCGGCACCGAGAGACCGCTCTCTTCGACGTACACCTTCTCGGAGCTGGGAAAGCCTGCGATCGGCGTGACGTTGACGGTTTCGACGATCGGTAACTTGCTGCTCATTGCTTCCTCCCTACGCCGGCATTACCCGGGTCAGGTTCTGGGGTCGCACGTTGCCGTGCCTCTCAGCCTCCTCGTCGGAAGCTCCCCCGTTATGTGCGGGATTTGCGGACCCTACCCCAGCTCAGAGCTTCCGTCGAGCCTTACTGTTGCCGAGCCGTTCGACATGGCTGAACAGCTCCGATAGCAGGATCGGCTTACCGAGAACTACGGTGCCGTCGATCTCCGGCAGCGGGCGACCTAACGTATCCGCCATCAGGATGATGGGAGTGCCATCGAGCTTTGGCTCGGCGCGTACGGCCGCGATCAGCTGGTGGCCGTTCATCACCGGCATGTTTTCGTCACAGACAATTACATCGCAGGGCTGGCCGGACAGAATGCGCAACGCATCCGCGCCATCGCCGGCTTTCAGCACGCGATGCCCTTCGCCTTCCAGTGCCATCGACAGCACTTCGAGCACAGCGAATTCGTCGTCTGCGACGAGGACCGTCAGCATCAGCTGTCGCGCAGCCTCCGGGTTTCGCGACCTCGAAACATGCCCGCCAAGATCGCGTGTGCCGTCTGCGAGTCCGTCGCGAGCTCGATGCCGCGGTCGCTGATCATCAGCTCGCGCACGTTGCCGTCGTGGCCCGAGCCGCGCTGTTTGATCACGGACAGCAAGCGCTTCAGCTCGGACCCGACGTCCATGTACTCGAGCAAGATGATGTTGTCGACGAGCGCCGAGAGGCCCTGGATGCGAACCTCGACATCGGGGCCGAACAGCTTCTGCGTCTCCTCGGTGATGAGGACCGTCGTGCCGACCGCCCGCAGCTCGTTCGTCAGTGCCGTGACAAACCGGATCGTGCGCTCGGGGAACGCGGCGCCCTGCCGGAATCCGTCGATACCGTCGATCACGACGCGACGCACCTTGCGCTTCCGCACGTCGTCGAGCAGCCGCTCGGCGAGCTGATCGAGTCCGTACCGCAGCGCGGGCTGCCACATCACCTCGACGATGC
>DASUFX010000140.1:0-10814 GCA_036274355.1 Kofleriaceae bacterium
GCAACTCGTCGCTCGGCCTGCTCGGCATGCGCGAGCGTGCGCGCCGCGCCGGTGGCGACTGCACGATCCGCCGCCGCGATCCGCGGGGCACGATCGTCGCGCTCTCGGTGCCGCTCCGCTTTCCAGCCGAGCACGATCACGATCACGAGCTACTCGCGTAGCTATTCGATGTCGATCAGCAGATCGCCGGTATCGACGGCCTGACCGGCCTGCTTGTTCACGGTCTTGACCGTGCCGCCGCGCTCCGCGACGAGCTCGTTTTCCATCTTCATCGCTTCGAGCACGATCACCGGCGTGCCCGGCGTGACGTTGTCGCCGACCGCGACGAGCACTTTGACGACCTTGCCGGCAATCGGTGCACGGATCGTCTCACCGCGAGCGGCTCCACGCGGCTGCGCAGCGGCCGCAAGGCGGCGATGCAACGCGTCTTCGACCTGAAGCATCGCCTCGCTGGCGCCGACCGATGCCGCGATTCCCGCGCGCCGGCGGTCGAGATCGACCAGGAAGCTGCGACCACCCACCACGACCGACCACGTCCCCGGCCGGATGGCACGGCCATCGACCTCGTGAGCGGTGCCGTCGATGGTGACGCGGAAGCGCCCAGGGGCCTCCGGAAGCGGGCCCTCGACCGTGACCGTGCGGTCGCGCCCGTCGGCGGTAACGACTAGCTCGCGCTTCATGTGCGCCTACTTATATGCTATCCGCAGTCGAACGTGCCGAAGCTTGTCGACGTTTTGCTAGAGCGGCGCATCATCGTGTGTGTTGGCTCGGGAGGCGTGGGCAAGACCACGACCGCTGCGACGCTGGCACTTGCCGCCGCACGCCGCGGCAAACGCACGCTCGTGCTCACGATCGACCCGGCGAAGCGGCTCGCGAATTCGCTCGGTCTCGAAGCGCTCGGCCATCAGGTGCAAGAGGTACCGCCCGCGCTGATCCGCGACGGTGCGCCGAGTGATCGCGGTCAGTTGCACGCGATGATGCTCGATCAGAAAGCCGCATTCGACGAGATGGTGCAGCGTCACGCCAGAGATCCGGTGGCTGTGAAACGCATTCTCACGAATCCGGTTTACGCGCAGATCTCTGGTTCGCTGTCGGGCGCGCAGGAGTACGCGGCGATGGCGAAGCTGCACGACTTCGACGCGACCGGTGAATGGGACACGATCGTCGTCGACACGCCGCCGACCGCGCACGCGCTCGACTTCCTCGATGCGCCGCGCAAGCTGTCCGAAGCGATCGACTCGCCGGCGATCGAGTGGTTTCGCAAGCTGCAAGGCGGCTCGGGCTCGGGGTGGTCGCTCGTCGGCAAGACCGGCGCGTTCGTGCTCAAGCGGCTCGCGAAGTTCGTCGGCTCGCAGTTCATCGACGACCTCGGCGTGTTCTTCACCGAGTTCAACGACATCCTCGGCGGTTTCCGCAAGCGCGCCGAAGAGACGTTCTCGCTGTTGCGGCAGCCGCGCGTCGGCTTCGTACTCGTCGCGAGCCCCGAGCCGATGGCCGTGCGCGAAGCGCTGTTCTTCCACGAGCGGTTGCGATCGGCGCAGATGCCGTTCGTCGGCTTCGTGATCAACAAGGTGCACCCCGCCCTGCCGATCCGCGCCGACGAGCCTGCGATCGCAGCTGCGCTCGGCCACCAGGCAAGCGTCGCCGCGCTCGGTCTATCGGCGACGACGCGCACGATGGCGGCGCAGGCGTTGTTCGCCGCCCACGGCGAGCTCGAGACGCTGGCCGAAGCCGATCGGATGGCAGTCGCACGCATGCGCGACGCCGGTGGCGCGAACGCGCTCGTGATCCAGGTGCCGCTCTTGCGCGACGACGTTCACGACGTGTCGCGGCTCGTTGGCCTCGAGCGCTTCCTGCTCGCGTAGACCTCGACAGCGCGACGCACGATGGCGTGCGCACTGGACTGGCCGTCCTTGGAGCGGCGATTGGCGCCTGCGACGCCGCACGACGTGTTCCAGATCTAACGCCAAGAACGCCAAGCGAAGCCCGCCGAGAACGCCACCGGAACGTGGGCCTTCGCAGTGGTCTGCACGCGCGGTCGTGCGAGCAGAACGCGATCCGAAACCCTTCTTCTGGCGTTCTTGGCGGCTTGGCGCCTTGGCGTTCCTCCGGGGCCGCGAAGCGAACGCGGGCTCCTGCGACGCTGTGCCCAACGCACGCTAGGGCTTCGCCGCGGCGACGACGCTCGTCATCGTCCACAGGTCGGTCTGGACGGTTTCGAGCAACGACAGCGGCACACCGTGCGCGATCGCGATCGACGTGCCGCGACGCTCGACGATCGTGACTCTGCCGTCGAGTGCGAGCCAGCGCGTGCGGGTCTCGCTGTGCTCGACGGTGGCACCGAGGATCGCGTCGTCGAGCGCGCGTACGACCGCTTCGTGGGCCTCGATCGCATCGGGTTCGCTGTCCCACTCGAAGCGCGCGATGCCGATCGCGTGCTCGGGCTTCTGATCGTCGCCTCGCGTCAACGTGATTACGCGATCGCCGCCCCAGCCGTCGGCCGCGATCGCGCCGGCGCGCTCGTCGAGACCATGCGAACGAACGAACAGCGAGAAGCCGAGCTCGCCCCATACGCTCGAGTGCGTGACGTGGTACTCGGCCAGCGCCATCGGCGGCTTGATGTCGACGACGATCGGCTTCTCGTCCGCCTGGTATCGCTCGGGATGCAGGATCTGTTCGGTCGACCGCGGCGGCCGCTTGAATGCAGCGTCGACCGCCGACCACGGCTGCTTGCGGCGCAGCGCCGCAATGAACGTGAACCCAGCGCGATACGGAAACAGCAACGCTTCGCGCACTGCGAGCGGCGCTTTATCGAGCGAGTCGCCGCTCGGCAGCGCCATCGCCAGTGACAGCTCACGAGCGACGCCCGGATCGCGCCAGGGCGGGTCCATCTTCTTGCGCGCGAGCATCAGCTCGATCATGAGCGCGACACCGTCGCCTTCGACGAGCGCCTGGCGAGCGAGCGCCGCGTCGCCCTCGGTATCCGGCACGGCTTCGAATTTGTCGAGGTCGTACGTCTGGTCCTGCAGCGCGTGATCGAGCTCGTGCGCGAGCACCATCTCGGCCCAGTCCGGATCGGAGCCGGCCGTCTTCGAGATCGTCAGCTTCTTGGTATCGGGATCGTAGTAGCCAGCGATCTGATCGGTGAGCAGATCGATCATCAGCTGCAGGTAATCGGTATCGAGCGGGATCATGCCCCAGCGCGCGAGTGCGAGCCCCTCGGCACGCGTCTCGGTCTGTGTCTTCTGTTCGGCAGCGAGCTTGATCAAGCGAGCGCGCAGCTCGTCGCGATCAACGACCTCTTGCTCGACCTTCTTCTTGATCGGCAGTCCGCGCTGCTTGGACACCTGCTTCGCGATCGCATCGGTGCGGGCGAGCAAAGCCGCGAGTGGATCGGTATCGGCATGTGCAGCCACGCTGACAAGCAGCACCGCGAGCGTTGCCACAAAAGTAGTGGCCCGCGAGACACGCTCGCAGCGGTTTCGACGAGATGCGCGTGGCACTGCCATTGCTCTAGCACGCCTTCATGTGGACCAGGATCACGCGTTTCGTACCTCTCACGCTTCTCTTCGCGCTGTTAGTCATTCCTCGCTCCAGCCGTGCGGATGACGACGACAAGTCGCTTTCCCCCTACTTCTTCGTCGAGGGCGCTAAGCCCGGCGTCGAAGCGATGCCACTCGAGAGCACAAAGGCAGACGTCCACATCACCGGCACGATCGCCGATGTGACGGTCAAGCAGACGTATAGGAATGATGGCGATCGAACGATCAGCGCCAAGTATGTATTCCCGGCATCGACGCGCGCCGCGGTCTACGGCATGCAGATGAAGATCGGCAGTCGCGTCATCGTCGCGAAGATCAAGGAACGCGAGGAGGCCCGTAAGGAATACGAGGAGGCGAAGGCCGCCGGTAAGACCGCGTCGCTGCTCGAGCAGGACCGGCCAAACGTGTTCTCGATGAACGTCTCGAACATCCTGCCCAAGGACCGGATCGAGGTCGAGCTCCGCTACACCGAGCTGCTCGTGCCGACCGACGGCGTGTACGAGCTCGTGTATCCGACCGTGGTCGGCCCGCGCTACGCGAGCGAGACACTCGATGCCAAGAAGGCCGACAACAAGTTCGTCAGCTCGCCGTATCAGCACGCCGGTGACACCCCGACCTACGCGTTCGACATCAACGTCAGCGTTGCCGCGGGCATGAAGATCCAGCAGCTCGACTCGCCGTCGCATCCGATCAAGACGGCGTTCGGCGCGAACAACATGAACGCGACCGTCGCGCTCGACGGTGGCAAGGCGCAAGGCAACAAGGACTTCGTGTTGCACTATCGCCTCGCGGGCGACGACATCTCGTCGGGCCTGCTGTTGTTCCCGGGCGCGAAGGAGAACTTCTTTCTGATGATGGTGCAGCCACCGCGCCGCCCCGCCATCGAGCAGATTCCGCCACGCGAGTACGTGTTCATCATCGACGTGTCGGGTTCGATGAGCGGCTTCCCGCTCGACACCACGAAGGTTCTGATGAAGGACCTACTCGGCAAGCTGCGCCCGACCGATCACTTCAACGTGCTCCTGTTCGCGGGTGGCTCGTCGCTGTACAAGGACAAGTCGGTACCGGCCGAGGCAGACAAGATCAGCGACGCGATCGCATTCATCGATCGCGAGACCGGTGGTGGCGGAACCGAGCTGCTCCCCGCGCTGCAGCGCGCGATGAAGCTGCCGGTTCTCGACAAGAACGTGTCGCGCACGTTCGTCGTGGTGACCGACGGCTACATCGCCGAGGAGACCGCTATGTTCGAGCAGGTGCGCTCGCACCTCGGTGAAGCAAACGTGTTCGCGTTCGGCATCGGCAGCTCGGTCAACCGCTTCCTGATCGATGGCATCGCGAAGGCGGGCCAAGGCGAGCCGTTCGTCGTGCTCGACCAATCGAAGGCCGACACCGCAGCGGCGAAGTTCCGCGCGTATGTCGAGCAGCCGGTGCTGACACAGGTCAAGGTCGCGTTCGACGGCATGCAGACCTACGACGTCGAGCCGAAGGTGCTGCCCGACGTGTTCGCGAACCGCCCCGTCGTCGTGTTCGGTAAGTACAAGGGTTCGCCGACCGGCAAGATCACGCTCACCGGCGTGTCGGGCCGCGGCCGCTTCGTGAACACGATCGACGCGAGCACGGTGTCGCCCGACGCGAAGAACTCGGCGCTGCAGTACCTGTGGGCGCGCACCAAGATCTCGGAGCTCTCGGACTTCTTCCAGGGCGACGCGAACAAGAAGGAAGTCGTGGCGCTCGGCCTCCAGTACAACCTGCTGACCAAGTTCACCTCGTTCATCGCGGTCCAGCAGATCGTGCGCACCGACACCGGTTCGACCGACGTCGACCAGCCGCTGCCGATGCCCGCGGGCGTCAGTGACCTCGCGGTCGCAAGCGGCGAGATGGAAGTCGGTGCCGAGCCGCCGCTGCTTGTCCTGATCGGCCTCGTCGCGCTTGGCATGACGATCGCGATGTTCCGCACGTATCGCCGCCGGAGGGCTGCGTGAGCTTTTCGCTGGAGACCGGGTCGCGCGTGCTGCGCGAGCATCGTTGGCGGATCGCGGCGGTTGTCGTCGCGCTGGCTGTAGTCGTCGCGGGAAAGCAGTATTACCGCGCCGCCTCGGCGAACGACCTGCGATGGATCCTCGCGCCGACCGCACAGCTGGTCTCCTGGGTCACCGGCCACGAGTTCGCCTACGAGGCGGGCCAGGGCTGGATGAACACCGATGTCATGTTCGTGATCGCGCCGGCGTGCGCAGGTGTGAATTTCGCGCTGGCCGCGTTTCTCGCACTCGTGCTCGGCGGACTCGCGGGCATGACATCGTTGCCTGCCACCGCGAAGCGGTTCGGTTTCGCCGTGCTGCTCGCGTATGTCGCGACGCTCGTCGTCAACACGACACGGATCTCGATCGCGGTCGACATGCACCGCGCTGACTTGCACCGCCTCGAAGGCATCGTCGTGTACCTCGTCGGCTTGTGCGGGCTCTATGCGGTTGCACGCGCGCTCGATGGCCGCAAGTTGCGAAGCTTGAACTGGCTCGCGATTCCGCTGTGCACGTACGTGATGATCACGCTCGTGATGCCGCTCGCCAATGGTGCGGCGCAACGTGACGACTTTGTTCGCCACGCCACCACCGTGCTCGCGGTGTGCGTCGTGATGGTCGCGATTGCATCGTTCTGCGAGCTCGTCCGTTGGAGCTGGAGGAGGAAACAATGAAAGCCTGGCTGATCCCGTTCTCGCTCGTTGTCCTCGCCGACACCGCGCACGCTGACCAGTGCGCGTGGATCGACAAGCCGACCGCGCAAAAAGCAGAAGCGATCGTTCTGAAGGCGTCGAAGTACATCGAGTTCTGCGAGCCGTGCGGCGAGAAGGCACCTGGCATTCCGCAGAAAGCGCAGTCGGTTGCCGTGCAGGATGCGGACGGCGACTACAAAGAGGTGACGATCAACGGCAAGGGCGTCGACCTCGCGTACACGTTCGTCAAGACCGACGCCGGTCACTATCGCAACCTCGCCGCGCTCGCCGGCTGCCCGGCCGAAGGCGTCTCGCCCAGTTTGGCGATCGAGGACGAGACGCCGAATGGCGTGATGATCCGCGCGGCGGACGACACGCTGCGTCCGCAACCACCGCCGCCGCAACCGCTGCCGGCGCCCGCCGCTGCGCCTCCGCAGTTGCAGGTACCGCCGCAGGTCTACGTCTACAACACGACGCGTGACATCGCATGGCTGCCGATCGCGCTCGCCGCGTGCGGTGGCTTCGTCACCGGCTCGGCGCTCACGCTCCTCGTGTTCGCAGCGCGTCGCCGGCGTGCGATGCGGCCGCGTGCGGTCGACATCGCGGCGCGCTAGCTCACTTCGGGTGGATCCGTGCGGCCGGTAATGCCGCCGCATCGGATGCCTTGCGGTCGATCTGGCTCTGTAGCTCGCGCGAGTTGAGCTCGCAGCGATCGAGGAGCCGTTCGAGCTCGTCGCGCTTGCGGGTCACGAGCAAGACGGCCATGCCCGTCAACTTGGGCAACTTCAGCTGGTGGTGCAGCGAGCGCAGGTTGAACACCGCGTGCACCATCGCGAGCGCCATCAGCGCGCCGCCGCCGAACAAGAGGCCGAGCGAGACCGCCGTCGACGCCTTCGCGAGCGCCGCGACGAAGTAGCCCATGCCGATGACGATGCCGACCGCGGCGACGGCAGCACCGATGCGATGCCGCTGGCGATTCGCGGCAACCCGCGCGTAGCAGCGCTCGCACATCGGCGACACGCTCGGCGCGAGTGTCGAACTCTGGATCGAGACCGTACCGACGATCGAGTAGCGGCGCGCGATCTCGTGCGAGCCATAGTTCACCAGCACGTATGCGGGCGACGTGTCGGTCGAGTCGCAACCGATGCACTTACGCGAGTGCTCGTCGAGGCGCTGCGTGAGCTCCGCTTCGAGCACCTCGCGCTGCTCGCGCAGCGCGCGCACCTTTTCGAGCAACGCGCGCCGCTCGGGCGTGTCCTCGATCTGCGGCGCGGGCTTGTCGCCGGACGCACCGGGCTCGGCGGCGGAGTCGCCGGAGCGGAGAAAGCGCGGCTCGTCGGTCACGCGCGCATCCTATCAGCGCTCGGGCGGCACGAGTTGCTGTAACTGCCAGGCCTGAAAGCTGAGCTTGTGCTCGGCGCGGCGCAGCTCGTTGATGAACAGCCGTCCCCAGATCACCGCGGCTCCGATCGCACCGAACGTCGTGAGCACCATCGCCACGAACGTACGGCCCGGCGGGAACGCATTCATCTTCGGTAACAGCACGATCGCGCCGTCGCGCACCTCGTACATCGGCGACTGCAAGCCGAGGCGCTCGAGCACGAACGGTGCGACGAGCCACAGCCCGATGAACACCAGGATCAGCAGGCCGTGGATCGCCTTGTCCACGTTCA
Source organism: Kofleriaceae bacterium (assembly GCA_036274355.1). Classification (GTDB taxonomy): domain Bacteria; phylum Myxococcota_A; class Polyangia; order Haliangiales; family Haliangiaceae; genus JABFXX01. Next base: position 7,926 of record DASUFX010000140.1, read on the forward strand.
TGCGCCAGCCGAGCGCGATGATCGCGAGCGCGGCGGGTACACCACCCAGAAGACCGAACGACGTCATGAGCACGGCCGATGCGGCGACGGTCGCGAACTGAGCCGGGCCCGCGGTGGGCCGCGTGAGGTTCGCGCTCACGTACTGCAGCGCAGTCGCGAGCAGCACGAGACCGACGTAGGCGCCGAACAAAGGCCAGTTGCGTACGCCAAGCCACAGGATCAGCGGCACGGCCAGCAGCATCATCGCCGTCGGTAGCGTGGCGCGCCGGAGCTGACGGCGCTGGCGGTCGGTCCAGCGGCGGTCCATCTCGGCTTTCGCCGCGGGCGGCAACACCGCCGGCACGTCGGTGAGCATCCGCATCAGCGTGTGCAGCGCGAGCCGGTTGTCCGGATCGAGGCCGAGCGCGCGACCGATCTCCTGGCCTGCGATGGTGCGGCTCGCCGGATCGTGATCGGCACGCGCGAGTACTTCTGCAGCCCGCCGCGCGTGCTCCTCGCTCACCCGCTTGCGCGTCTCGAGATCGCGATCACCGTCGAGGAATTGCTCGAGCGCTTCGTGGAGTGCACGTGCCGTCGGGTAGCGGCCACCGGCATCGAGCGCCGATGCGCGCATCTGGATCGTCTCGAGCTCGGGCGGCACGTCGTGCTCGCTGTGGGCGGCGAGGATCTCACCGAGGATCACGCCGAGCGCGAACACGTCGGTCTGCGGATTCGCGACACCGAGCTGGCGCTCGGGCGACATGTACTTCGGCGTGCCGAGCGTCGAGCCGGCCTTCGTTGCATTCGTGCCGATGCCGACGTCGATCGTGTCGGCGAGCGGCGTCTCGCCGCGGTGCATGACCTTCGCGATGCCCCAGTCGAGCACGTAGACCTCACCGAACTGGCCGAGCATCACGTTCTCGGGCTTGAGATCGCGATGCACGACTCCGCGCGCGTGCGCGAAGTCGACCGCGAGGCACACGCTCGAGAACGCGGTGAGCAACCGGCGCCGCGAGTACTGCGGGGTGCGCACACCGGCCGCCAGCGAATCGATCGCCTGACGCAGGGTCCGGCCGCGCACGCACTTCATCGCGAAGTACAGCTCGCCGCCGGCGGTCTCGCCGAGATCGTGCACCGGCACGATCGCCGGATGCTCGAGCTGTCCCTGCACACGCGCTTCGAGCAGGAACCGCGCGCGGTAACCCGGATCGTTCTCGACGCCGGCACGCAGCACTTTGTACGCGACGTAGCGCGAGATCCGCCGGTCGCGCATCAGGCGCACTTCGCCCATCCCGCCCTTACCGAGTAGGCCGATCGAATCGAACCGTTCGGCGTCGGACACGAGCGGCGTGTCCTCGACATCGACGGGCTGCTCGTCGTCGTTGACCTTGGTGAGGTTCTCCCCGTCCAGCGCGTGCGTGTCCGTCATCACGCACCATGCTAACGCCGTCGCACTACTGCGGGGGCGCGACTGGCACGTCCCACAAGCGAACGTTGTCGACCGCGCCGACGAGCCACTCGTCAGCCCCGGTCGGGCCACCGTTGTTGTTCTGGCCGATCGTCATGCCGGCGGAAACAAACCCGCCGCCGCTCGAGCAGCCCGACGTGGCCTGCTCGCCGATCTTCGCGCCGTCGAGGTAGATCTGCAGCGTATCGGCAGTGCACGTGCAAACCGCGTCGTGCCACATGCCGAGCACGAGGGGCGCGTCGAATGCGTAGAGCGCGCCACCGAGCCCGCAACGCAGCTGATAGCCCGGATCGACTCGATACAAGAAGAAGCTGACGTTCGGCGGGATGACGTTGGTGTCGAGGATGCCGAGCCGCGCGCCGTTGATCGCCGGTGCCCCGTCAGCGCGAAACGAGACCTCGAACCCCTGGATGTTCGTGACCTCGGCCGTGTATGGCACGTAGATCATGCTCGTCGAATCGATCTGAGCCGCGCCGGTCGCACCTCGCGCCGTATGCGTGACGTTCGTGAGCGTCGCACTGACGTTTGCCGCGCCCTCGTTCGCGAGTGAGGGCGGCAGCGGATCCTGATCGAACGAGTAGCAGAGCCGCAGGTGCGGATCGGCCGCGCAGAACGGCGCTGGCGCGTCGATCATCATGTCGACGTTCGCGTCGGGCGCGTCGGGGATCGCCGCGTCCTCGGTCGCCGTGCCGTGCTGAAAGCCGCAACCGGCGAGCACGAGTACGACGTACGACCGCACCTGTCGATCATAGTCCGCGAGCGGGCGAAAGGGTGCGTGATCGATGTAGCCTGCGCTCGTGCGCACGGTCCGCGCGACTCGCTACTTGACGCCGCTCCGCGAAGGTGGCTCCGTGCCCGCGATCATCGAGGCCGACGACGACGGCACGTATGTCGCGAAGTTTCGCGGCGCCGCGCAGGGTGAAAAGGCGCTCATCGCCGAGATCATCTGCGGCGAGCTCGCCCGCCTGCTCGGTCTGCCGGTGCCTCAGATCGTGCACGTCGATATCGACCTGTTGCTGTCGCGCTCCGAGCCCGACCAGGAGCTGCAGGAGCTACTGCGCAAGAGCGCCGGTACGAACGTCGCGCTCGACTACCTGCCAGGCGCGCTCAACTGGGAGCCGCCGCTCGCGCCGCCACCGGATCGTGACCTTGCCGCGCAGATCGTGTGGTTCGACGCGCTGATCACGAACGTCGACCGCACGGTGAAGAACCCGAACATGCTGATCTGGCACCGCCGCCTGCATCTCATCGATCACGGCGCGGCGCTCTACTTTCATCATCAGTGGGACGATCACCTGGCGCGCGCGAAGGGCGCGTTCCCTGCGATCCGCACGCATGCCCTGTTGCCGCTTGCCGGCGATCTCGCCGCCGCCGACGCCGCGCTCGCTCCGAAGATCGACGACGCCGGTTTGCGTGCGATTCTCGCGGACGTGCCCGACGAG
>DASUFX010000141.1:0-17071 GCA_036274355.1 Kofleriaceae bacterium
CCGAACGCCAAGTGTCACCTGTCGGAGTGACGCCGCGTGCTCCAAGTTCCAGCCTTCCACCGTGGGACGCAGGTCGAGCTTGGTGAGCTTGTCGACGAGGGCGTCCGTTGCGAGCGCTTCTACCGTGAGCGTCAACGTCAGCCGCCGGCGAACGCGATCGTCCTTGTCCTCGAACCGTCGCAAGATCGTCAGTGTCGCGACGCCCACAACGGTCGCCGCGATGCTCTCGAGATACATACCGCCGCCCGCACACAGCCCGATGGCGGCCACGAGCCAAAGGCCCGCTGCCGTCGTGAGTCCTTTGATCGTGAGTCCTGTGCGAAGGATCGCACCACCAGCCAGAAAGCCGATGCCGGATACGACCGAGGCGGCGATTCGAGATCCGTCCACCTCGGTGAAGTCGCCCTCGCGGTACCCTTGGTAGTATGCGAGGTGTGTCGAGACGACCATGAACGTCGCCGACGCCAAGGCGACGATCGCGTGGGTTCTCAAACCCGCTGGTCGCCCGTGAATGTCGCGCTCGTATCCGATGATTGCGCCGAGCGCGGTTCCGACGAGGATTCTCACGATCAGCTCGACATCCTGGTTCAACTCTCGACCTCCGTTGCCTTGAAGTGCATCGATCGATGCTCTGCCTACGCAAGAATTTGTCAACCAAGATTCACACTTCGACACAGTCGAGAAATCAAGTCGAACGCGCTCGACGGAGGAAGTACGTACCGCTGACCGCGAGGAACAACATGCACACGGCGCTCATCGCGTACGAGAAATAGCGAAAGAACTGCAGCTTCGAAATGTCGGCCTGGCCGAGCACCTTGTAGAGCACGATCCCGACCGAGCCGCCGTACGCGACGGCATCGCTCACGTAGATCAGAAATACCGCCGTCGCGACGATGCCGAGCGCCGCGATCATTCGATCGAACAGCACGCATCCGTACGGTACGTAGCCGAGGTACAACCCAAGGCCGACGAGGATCATCCAGGCCTGCGGCCCGATGGCGCCACCGTCGAACAGCAGCGTCGACGCGCCGACCATCAGCGCGCCGGTTCCCATGATCACGTAGGTGAGCAACAACCCGCGCTTGTTGTTCTTCACCAGGTAGAGAAGACCGAGCACGACCATCACGGACATCGCGATCGGAATCTCGGTGAGCGTGAAGACGCCGGCTTGCTGATCGTGACCGAGGTCCGCCCAGATCTCCGCAGCATAGTTGTCGCGAAAATCGCGGTACGACGTCAGGAACAAATAGACGATCACGAGCAGCAACAGGCCGGGTACGAATCGCCTCACGAACGCGCGCCGCTCGACCGCATTCATCGGTTCGCGATGCGTACGCGCCGCGATGTCGGCGGGACTCGGCGCCGGGATCAAGCTCAGCCCGTACACCGCCGCGAAGAAGATCGGCAGGAACATCACTCCGGTGAGCGCAGGCATCCACGCTTCGCTGATGCCGTGGCCGAGCAGCGTCGCGCCGATCGATTTCACGGCGCCGCTCGCGACGACGTACGCACAGCTCAGGCCGGCGCCGAGGATCTCGGAGGTCTGACGACCCTCGAGAAAGCTGAACACGACGCCCCACACGGTGCCGAGCGGCAGTCCGTTCAGGAACAACGCAACGACTTTTCCCTGCGGCGGCAACACGGCGAACAGCACCAGCGCCACTTCCGCCCACACGATCAGGAACACGAGCGCCCACGCGCGTCGCTGCGGCGGCATCTCCGAGTTGAACTTGATCCCCAGAAATTTCGAGAGCGCATAGCCGAACAGCTGGCTGACGATGAGCGCGCTCTTCAGATCGAGGATCCAGAAGCTCTGGCCTGCGAAATGCGCAGCCGCGAACGGCTTCCGATAGCTGTACATCGCGAAGTAGGTCGTGAATGCCATCGCGACCGCGTACGTCGCGAACAGTCCGGGAGATGCCTTCGCTAGCCACCGCGTGACTCGATGCTCACCAGACTGACTCATGGGTCGTCACCGTAACCCGGTTTGTGTCCTTGGCCTCACGAGGAGCGCCGTGTGTCCGCTACAAAACACACGTAGGTGACACCTGTGATATGAGCGCGCCATGGTGACGGTGGACGCGATCATCGAGCGAGGCCGAGCGGCGCATCCGCAGGTCACAGTCGCGCGAGACGTGATCGCGCCGTTCGTGACCCTGCGCCTGGACGGCGAGGAGCGCCCCGACGAGCTCGACGCCGAGGAAGTGTTTCTCGCGTCCGCATGCGCCGCAGGTGACCGCACTGCAATCGCGGCGTTCGAGCGCCGCTACTTCGGCGTGATCCCGCAGGCGCTGTCGCGACTCTCGCTCGGCCGCGACGAGATCCGCGAGATCGAGCAGGTCCTGCGCGTGCGGCTGTTCGTCGCCGCCGATGGCGATTCGGTACCGCGCGTCGTCAGCTACGCCGGGCGCGGGCAGCTCGGCGGCCTGTTGCGGGTGGCCGCAATTCGCGCCGGGCTCAACTTGCTGCGCGATCGGGGTCGCCTCGATGCGAGCGCCGCCGATGACCTCGAAGACGTGCCGATCGCGAACGACGACCCCGAGCTCGCAAAGCTCAAGGCGCAGCATCGCACTGCGTTCAAAGCCGCGTTCGAGGAGGCGATCAGTACGCTCGTGCCGCGCGAGCGCAGCTTGCTCGATCTCGCGATTGTCAAACGCGTCGGCATCGATCGCATCGGCGCGATTTACGGCGTTCATCGCGCGACGGCCGCTCGCTGGGTGGTTACTGCACAGAACAACCTCGCGCGGGCCGTGCACCGGATCCTCGGTGCGCGACTCGGGGTCCGCGAGGCCGAGCTCGAGAACTTGTTGCCGCTCGTCGAGTCGCAGCTCGAGCTATCGCTGGAGCGGCTGCTCAAGTCACGCGCCGGTTAGCCGCGCAGGAACTTCTCGACGGCCGCAGCATCGTCTGCGCGGTCGAGCTCGCGGTACATCGCGAGTGCGCGCTCGGCGAGCGGCTTCGCGCGCTGCTTGTTGCCGTGCGCACGCTGCACCATTGCGAGCTCGAACGCGGCTTTCGCGATCAGCGATTTGTCCCGCGGCGCCTTTGCCTTGGGCTCGAACGTCATCGCACGCTCGAGGATAGCGATCTGCTCGCGCCATGCCTTGCGCGCCTGATGCACCGCGGAGATTCCGAGAAGCGTCGACAGCAGGCGCGGATCGTCCTTGCCGTACGCCTTCTCGCGGAGCGCGAGCGCGAGCTGGAACTGCTCGAGTGCCTCGTCGTTCTTACCGACCCCGGCCAGCGCGGTCGCGAGGTTGTTGCGGATCGTCGCGGTGCCCGGCGAATTCGCGCCGAATGCTTTTTCCTGAATCGCGAGGGCTCGGCGCGCGACCGGCACCATCTCGTCGTAGCGCTCCAGCTCCGCGAGCGTCGCAGCGAGGTTCGTGAGCGCGCGACCGAGGTCGGCGTGGTCGGGACCGACGGCTGCCTCGTAGCGTTCGACGGCCTTGCGCTGATAACTCAGCGCGTGCTCGTAGTCGTGTGCCTGGTGATAGACACCGGCCAGCTGCAGCGTCGCGAACGCGACCGCCGGGTGATTGACCGGCATGCTGCCCTCGAGGATCGCGAGCGCCTCCTTCGCCGTCGCGATCGCCTCGGTTTGCTTGCCGAGCGACGACTGGATGATCGCGACATTGCCGAGCGTCTGCGCGACAGCGGGGTGCTTGCCGCCGAGCTGAGCGCGCTCGATCGCCAAACCTTTTTCGTATTCGCCGAGCGCTGCGGCGAGGTCGCGATTGCCGAGAGCGGTGCCGAGGTTCTCGTACGCGCGCGCGGTCGTCAGATCCTGCGCGCCGAGAGCGTGGATGCGCAGCTCGAGGGCACGGCGCAGGTGCTTCTCGGCAGCAGACTCGTCCTCCTGACGCGCGGCGATCCAGCCGAGCACGCTCTCGAGGTCGGCCTCCAGCTTCTCGTTGCCACCGATCGCCGATAGCGCAGCGCGAGCGAGCCGGTCGCGGTTTACCGCGCCGGTGAAGTCGCCGGTGTTGTAGGCGAGCTCCATGCCGACGGCGAGTGCGTGCGCCTTCGTGTAGAAGTCGCGACCTGCCTCGGCGGCGACGACTGCGTCTTCGACCGCCTGGTTCGCTTCCTTCGTCTGGTTCGCGACCATGTGCACGATCGCCGACGCTACGTTCGCTTCGGCGAGCACCGGCGCGTAGCCGAGCTTCTTCGCGTCGGCGAGCACCTGGTCGGCTTCCTCGATCACGTGCTTCGGATTCGGCGAATTGCGGAGCACGTGCACGCGCGCGATGCCTGCCTTCACCTTGTCGATCGCGCCGGCATCGACACCGGCCGGCGGCGGCATCAGCGTGCCGAGTGCGACGGTGTTCCCGCAGTCGGCGACGCGGCTCAGCGCATCTGCCGTCTCCGGTGCGTGTGCGATCGTCGAACGATCTGGCGCCGCCAGCACGCCGAGCAACGCGTCGAGCTCGTGGCGCCGCGAGTCGAGGCACTGCATGCGGCGATCGAGCAGGTCGCCCGACTGCACCCCTGCCCTGCTCGCCTGGCAGGCCGCGCGATAACCCGCTGCCCAGTCGGTGCGGAATCGATCGAGCCGCGCCGCAGTCGCGGTGTACGCATCTGCGGCGAACGGCACACCGCTCTTCGCAAACCCGACGCGCAGCTCGATCGCCTTCAGTGGCGACCACGATGCGGCGATCTTGTCGTCGCCGGCGGCGCACGGATCGACCGCTTCCTTCGCGGCGAGCTTGCTCGCCCCAGCGACTGCAGTTGCAGCGACGAGCGCGACACCCGCAAACGCGCCGATCAAGCGACGGCGGCGGCGAGGATCCGCGCGCAGCGCACCTGCCAACGCCGCCATCGACGCGAAGCGACGCTCGCGTGGCCCGAGCCCGCGCAGCACGAGCTGATGTAGCCAGCCCGGCACGTCGCGATCGGCCGGCAAGACGCGAATTCGACCAGCGAGCACGTTGGCGCGCAGCGCTTGCAGATCGTCGCCGACGAACGGACGCACGCCGTAGAGTCCTTCGAACAGGGCGACCGCGAAGCTGAACTGATCCGACAGCTCGTCGGCAGCGGCCGCGGTCGCGAGCAGCTCGGGCGCCATGTACGCCGGCGTGCCGACGATCGCTCCGGTCCGCGTCAGCAGAACATCGTCGGCTACCTGGCCAGCTGCGAGCTCGCGATCGGCTTCGCTCGGCGTGTGAACGAGGCCGAAGTCGCTAACGAGCACGCGACCGTCGTCGCCAACGAGCACGTTCGCGGGCTTGAAGTCGCGGTGGATCAGCAGCTGGCGATGCGCCGCTGCCAGACCGTCCGCCGCGGCGGCAAACACGGCAACGACCTCGCGCCACGTGTGGCTGTCGCGCAGCCAGCGCGCGAGATCCATGCCTGCGACCAGCTCCATCGCGAGAAACACGGCGTCGCCCTCGGTGCCGACGTCGTAGATGCGCGTCACGTTCGGGTGCGTGAGCTTTGCCATCGCGCGCGCTTCGCGCAGCAAGCGTTCAGCGCTGGTGCCGCCGTCGCGGAAATGGACGAGCTTGAGCGCGACCTCGCGATCGAGCTCCGGATCGCGTGCGCGATATACGGTTGCCATCGCACCGCGGCCGAGCTCGTCGACGATCACGTAGCGACCGATCCGACTGCCCGGCTGTACGCTCGCGGGCGTAGGCTCGACGCTGCTGCTGAGTGCCGCGACCACGTCGCGACACGAATCGCAGCTGTCGAGATGATCGCGAAGCGCGATCGCCTGCGCGGGGATCCGGCCAGCGACGAGGTCGAGCATCACGCGTTCGTCGGGGCAGACCATGCGGCCGCCGTGTGTAAGCCAATCGCGACCCCGCCGTCGAGCACGATCTTGAGTCGGGCCAGTTACGTCATGTACGCGCGGACTTGTGGCGTACCTGACGCTGCTACGACGGCAGCTTGTCGGCGCCGCTCGGCCTCATCTTCGCCTCCCAGTCGACGAGGAAGGCATCCTCTTCGGGCGTGTTCGTCCGGCCGAGAACCTTGTTGCGATGCGGAAACCGCCCGAAGCGCGCGATGAGATCACGGTACTTGCGCGTTTGCTCGAGGCCCATCGAGAGCGGCCCCTTCTGGAAGTTCGCGGCATCTGCGTTCAGTGCCGCCATCGTAGCGGCGCTGCGCTCTTGCAACGCGAGGTTCTCCGCGTGCGTGAGCGGCATGATCAAGAACTGACGCTCTTCGACGGACAGCTCGCGATCGATGCCGCGATCGAACGCCTCGACGGCGAGCGCCTGCGCCCGCGCGTCACCGGCGTATGTCTTCGGATCGTTGCGATACATCGCGCGGGTGAACTGATCGAGCAGCAGGATCAGCGCGAGGCGGCCGCGTGTGGTCTGCGTCCAGTCGGCCAGCTCGCCGGCGAGCGCACGCTCGACCAGCGCACCGAACCGATCACGAATCTCGGCATCGAGCGCCGGTCCGCCCATGTACCAGCGCCGGATCTTGCGCCCGTACTCTTCGGTTGTCGTGGCCGGCTCGCCGAACCAGAACGCCAGCACATCGTCGATCATTTGCTCCCTCCATACGCCTGCGCGATCACGCCGAGCACCTGGTCGACCGTGAACGGCTTTGCGATCCGCTCGTTCGGCAACCCGTCGAGTAGCCTGAGCACGTCCGATCCGATCGTGCCGCCGCTCATGAACACGATGCGGCGTTCGAAGCCGGGATGTCGATTGGCGAGCGTGTGAAAGACCTCGTCGCCATTCATCCCGGGCATCATGACATCGCACAGGATCACGTCGAACGGCGTGGTCGCGACGGCACCTAGCGCTTCAGGACCACTCGCCGCGACGCTGACGTCGTGCTCCTTGCGCAGCATGCGCTCGAGCGATGCACAGATCATCGGCTCGTCGTCGACGACCAGCACGCGAAGGCGTGGCAGGTTCGGCACGGCCGTCGCCACCGCCGCAGCGACGACTGGCGAGCTCGCACGATGGGTCGGCAGATGAACCCGCACGGTCGTGCCGACGTTCTCGGTCGACTCCACCGCGATCTCACCGCCGAGCTTCTCGATGATCGTCTTCGACACCGAGAGCCCGAGCCCCATGCCGTGGCCGACGTCACGCGTCGTGAAGAACGGATCGAAGATACGGCTCAGCAACGCGGGCGGAATGCCGATGCCGGTGTCCGTGATCGCAATCGTCACACGCGCACCGCTGTGCTCGACCGCAACACGAATCTCGTGCGGTGTTGGCGGGTTCGGTGGGAGCGCTTTGATCGCGTTGATCAGGACGTTGACGAAGACCTGCTCGAGTCGCGATGCGTTCCCGGTAACCGGCGGCAACGACGCCGGCGTATAGACGAGCCGCGCCACGTGCCGGAGCTCGTTGTCGACCATCTTGAGCGAGCGCGCGAGCACCATGGACATGTCGACTGGTCCCGGCGCGTCGTCGTCGCGGCTGACGAACGTGCGCAGTGATTGTGTGATCGACGCGATTCGCGAGATGGCGTGGTTGATGTCGCCGAGATGGCCGTGCAGGGTTGCCAGCGCCGCGGTCGGGACATCGAGCGTGTCGATGATCCGCTCGATGCGCTGCGCGCTCAGTCGTGCGTACGTGAGCGGATTATTGATCTCGTGCGCGACGCCGGCCGCGAGCGTACCGAGCGCCGCAAGCCGATCGCTCTCGACGAGGCGACGCTGGATCGCTCTGCGTTCGGTCACGTCGCGCGCGAACGCCAGCACACCCGGCCCGCCTTCCCACTCGCACACGATCGACTTGATCTCGACGACACGCGCCGACTCTCGCAGAGAGTATTCGCTCGGCGGGAACTCGACGCCGTCGCGAAGCATCGCGGTAATCCGTTGCGTCGCAAGCGCAGCATCCGCAGGCATCAGAAACGACGCGATCGAGCGGCCGATCGGGTCCTCGCCCTTCTCGAGGCCGAGCATCTGCGTCGCGCGCGGGTTGATAAACGCGATGTCGCCGCGCCGCAGAATCACGACGCCGTCGGGAGCCGCCTCGACGAGCAATCGAAACCGCGCCTCCGAGCTCCGCAACGCTTCGACCGCATCGCGCTCGCGGCTGACGTCACGGAAGTAACCAAAGCTCAGCATCCCGATCGCGGTCTGCATCCGCGTCGACGCGAGCGAGATCGGGATTTGCTGCCCGTCGGGACGCTGGATGACGAGCTCGTGCGACGTCGGAGGAGCCCCCGCCCCGGTCGGACGTGCGATCGACGCCGGGACCATCGGTCGATCTTGCGGGCGCAGGAAGATCGACGGCTCCTGGCCGATCATCTCGTCCCTGCTGCGGCCCACGATCTCCGCGGCCCGCTCGTTCACGTAGACGATGTGCGGCGGCTGGACATCGATCTTGACGATGAAGATGCCGAAGCGAGCTTCTGCCGCAGCACTCTCGATCGCACCCCACAATGTGGCGCTATCGAGAGAGGGCAAATGGACGAGCGTCGACTCGAGCGCCGACATCTCAACCATTGGACCTGGGAATCACCGCCGAGGGAACGGCCCCGGCCGTGGATTTTCCGCTTCCGGTCAGTTCACAAGGAGCGTAAACGTGCCGCCCACGTTGGGGGCATACGCGTCGACGATGACGTAGTACGTACCGGCGGTCGTGGCCGTGTAGGTGAACGTCTCGTCCTGCCCGTCGAACTTGTCGTCTGCACCCGCGACGCAGGTCGCGATCGGGTTGGCGTCGCAGAGCGTGTCGGCTCCCGGACCGACGAGCGCGATGCTGCCGTCGTAGGTCGCCGCGAGGCCCGACAGCGTGACCGTGATCGCCTGGTTCGCAGTGAGGTCGATCTTGTAGACGACGTCCGGGCCGGGTTGCCCGAAGCCGGTGCACGCCGAGCCCTCGAGACCCGCGTTGTAATTGCGGTCGGCGCCGGCGGTCGTGCCCATGACCGAGGTGCCGAGCGTCAGCGTGACCGCCTGTGCACAGGTGTCGTTCGCCGGCTTCGCCACACACGCGTCGTTGAAGCATGCCTGACCGGTCGTGCAGCCAACCACCGTGGCGTTGTTGATGATGCAATCGGGATCCGGCGTACCGCACACGCAGTTGCAGTTCGTGCCGCTGTCATAGTCGGTATGCGTGCAGGTCCACGCGTTCGGTACGCGGTCGTGATCGACGGCGTACCCGCCAAAGTTGCCGCACTTGCCTCCTGGCACCGGCGTCGAGACGAACGTCTGCTGCGCGATCGTGACCTCCTCGAGTTGCAGGTCGGTAAGCGATCCGACGAGGCGCTTGTTCGTGAACGGGTCCTCGGTCAGCGTGATCGAGCCGCCCGACTGGTAGTACTGCTTGACGACCTGACCTTGCGCATCGCGCTCGAACGCGCGCACGCAGATCGCGCACGTCGAATAGTTGGACTGATTTCCTGCCTTCAGATCGAAGGTGCCCATCAGGGACGATTCAATGTTGTCGTAGAACTCGAACTGGTATTCGAGGTTGGTGCCGAGTCCCGTGGCCGTGATCGGACCTTTCCACGAGACGAATCCCTGCGGATCGAATCCGTTGAAATCGAGCATCCCTGGTGTCACCGACTCGCAGGCCCGGGAATCGATTCCCATGTCGTGGATGATGAACGCGTCAGGCGTCTTGTTGTTGTTGTTGCTGTCGTCCCCGCACCCTGCGAGGAGGGCAACGAGCGCAATACCAGAGGCACGTACGATGGTCATTCGCCGAGGCTGGCAGGTAGTCCCGTCCCGGCGCAATGGCATCGGTCACGGATCAACTGTTAGGCTCGATCCATGTCGAAGCTGGCGGCACTGGGAGTAACCGTAAAGCGGCAGTACGTGACGGTCGATGGGGCCGAAATGACCGACCTCGTCGTGACCCTGCCGAAATCGACCGGGGTCGAAGCCACGTTTTCCGCCGAGGACTTCGCAGACAAGGTGTTCAAGGTCTTCAAGCGGGAGATCCAGGTCGGCGATCCGATCTTCGACGAAGCGGTTCACATCAAGACCGATACGACCGACCAGACCGAGAAGCTGCTGCAGTCCAGCGACATGCGCGCGATCATCGAACGCGTGATCGTGAACGGCGGCGCGATCGAGATCGATGGCAACACCGTGACGATGAAGGTCGCTGGTCGTCAAGAGAAGGACGACGAGGTGTTCGAGCTGTTCGTGACGACGCTGCTCGGTTAGCCACCGACGGCACCGGTCAGATCTGCATTTGCATCATGACGCGGAACTGCAGGTCGGGCTGGTCGGGCGCGGGCGTGTCACCGAGGAACTGGATGAAACCGCCGTCGCTGGCGATCTTCCAGATGTGGCCGTGCCAGTAGTAGTTGAATGCGACGCGCGTTTCGATCTCCTTGCGGTCGTCCGCAATCTCTTTGACCGTGATCAGCGCGAAGCGCCCCGCCACCTCGATCGTCTTTGGCGTGAGGAAGTAGCTGGGCTGCACGTAGAAGCCAACGTTCGCATCGGCGGTCTTCAGCTTCTGCAGCTCGACGCCGGCTTCGAGCCCGAAGCCCCACGCCTTGATCATCGTATCGATCTCGAATCCGTGGCTCAGGTTGTCAGCCCACGAGTCTTGCGCGCCCTTGTTCAGGTTGCCGAGGCCGACCTTGTATGACGCGGCAACCGCATAACGGAGCGGACCGCCTTCGAGATCGCTCTCGCTGTACCCCTTGATGTTCGGCGTGTTGTAGCCGACGCGCGCGACGAGCGCCGGCTCGAAGTCGAGCGGAAAGGTCGTCGGTCGGGTGTTCGTGCACGCGATCTTGAGCGTCACCGGATCCTGCACGCACGCTGTCGTCCACGTCGGCCGATCCTGGCCGCCATTGAGCGTGTTGAACATGCCGACCGCCCACTCGATCGGCGCAGGTGACTTCTCGTAATCGTTGTGCAGAGCGATGCCGAGGTCACGACCACCACCCGCTTGCTCGTTCTCGATCGACCGCTCGTTGAACGTGCTCGAGAAGTCGCTCACGATCTCCATGCGGTTGTACGGGCGTTTCCACTGACCGAAGCGCAGGTAGATCGGAGAATCGGGCAGCCGCTTCTCGAGGTACATGTCCCTGAGGAACGCGAAGCTGCCGGAATCGCCCATACCGAGCTCGGCCTTGAAGCGGTTGTCGTTGCCAAACAGATGACCTTCGGCCTGCAGGCGCGCGCGTGGGATATAGAACCGATTGAACCACTGGTTGTGGCGCGTCGGCGTTTCGTCGTCGAGCGGGCGGTTTGCCTCGAACCGCACCTGGTTGCGGAACTGGAGCTTGAGCTCGAACTGATCGTCCGCCGTCGAGAACTTCATGCCGTTGTCGTACTTGATCGTGACGGCACGCTTTTCTTCTGTCTTCTTCTCGGGCTCCGGCTTGAGCGGCGTCTCCTCGACGGGCACGGGCGGCTCGGCCGCTGGCGCCGTCGGTGTTGCCGGCGGCTGCTCCTGGTCGGCCGGTGGCGTCGCCGGTGGTGGGTCGGTGGGTGCTGGCTGCGCGACGGCGCCACGCGTCGCGAACAGAACGAGGCCGGCAGTGAGGATGTGCCTGAGCGTTGCGGATCGCGTTGATCGCATGCCGTGACGGTACCGTGAGGCGCGCACGACGTGCGTCGCCGCCCGCTCCCGCGGCCGGCAAACGAGAGATCTCCGACGTCGTCACTGTCCCGTCACACAGCCGCCGCTCACGTGCAACACCGGGGAGCTAGGGTGCCACCATGAAGATGTGGCTCGCGTCTGTCGTGTCGATTGGCCTGATCGCCTCGTGCGGCAAGAAGAGGGAAGACGGCGGCGGCAGCACCGGGACGGCGGGCACCGCGAGCGGCGGCGGCGCAGCGTCGGCGCGAAAAATAACGATCAATGGCAGCGGGTCGACGTTCCAAAAGGCCTACCAGGAAATCGCGATCGAGACGTACGCGAACGCGCACGGCGAAGTCACAGTGAATTATGGCGGCGGCGGCTCGGGCAAAGGCCGCCAGGACTTCGCCGACATGGTCACCGACTTCGGTTGTACCGACGCGCCGTTCAAAGACGCGGAGAAGAGCAAGATCAAGGGCGGCGAGCTCGTCTACGTACCGGTGCTGCTCGGCGCGATCTCGGTGAGCTACAACGTTCCCGAGATCGAGAAGCTCCAGCTCTCGGCAGAGACACTCGCCAAGATCTTCCAGCGCGAGATCAAGAAGTGGAATGACCCCGCGATCGCGCAGGACAACCCGGGCGCGAAGCTGCCTGCGACCGACATCGTTGTCGCGCATCGCTCGGATGGCTCGGGCACGACCGCGAACTTCACGCTGTTTCTGACCAAAGCGGCGGGCGCAGCGTGGAAGCTCAAGAGCGGCTCGACGGTCGAGTGGTCGGCCGACACCCAGGCCGGCAACGGCAACAGCGGCGTCGCGCAGATCGTGAAGAGCACGCATGGCGCGATTGGCTACGTCGATCTGCCGGATGCGAAGGCGTCCGGGCTCAAGTACGCCGCCATCAAGAACCAGGCCGGCAAGTACGTCGAGCCGACACCTGAGTCGACCCAGGCTGCCGGCGAAGGCATCGAGGTCAAAGACGACCTGACGTTCGAAGCTGTCAACGCCAAGGGCGACGCGGCATATCCGATCACCGCGCAGAGCTGGTGCATGGCCTACACGAAGCCCGCTGACCAGGCGAAGGGCGGCGCGGTCAAGGCGTACTACAAGTACCTCGTCACCGACGGTCAGGGGCTCCTGAAGGAAATCGACTTCGCGCCGCTGCCGAAGACGCTGCAGGACAAGGCGATCGCGCAGGTCGAGAAGATCCAGATCTGATGGCCGACAAGATCGATCTTCGGGGCACGCCGAGCCGCGCCGACCAGGCCTTCCGAGGCCTCGCGATGGGTGCGGCTTGTCTCGTTCTGCTCGTGCTCGCGTTGATCGCCATCCAGATGTCGGGACGCATGGGCCCGGTCTTCGACAGGATGGGCTTTTCGTACTTCACGTCGAAGCGGTGGTCGCCGGCGGAGGGGCTGTTCGGTGCCCTGCCCTTCTTGTGGGGCACGCTGTACACCGCGTGCATCGCGATCGTGCTGTCCGTCCCGGTGAGCCTCTTCGTCGCGCTGTTCGTGACCCAGGTAGCCTCACCGCGCTGGCGCAAGCCGATCGTGTACGTACTCGACCTGCTCGCGGTCGTGCCCTCGGTGGTCTATGGCCTGTGGGGTGTGCTCGTGCTCGCGCAGCCGCTGCAGAAGATCTTCCTGAAGATCCACAACGCGGTCGACGGGATTCCCGGCCTGCAGTCGATCTTCGGTCCGACGCCGCAAGGGCGCTCGTTCATGACCGCGGGCGTGATCCTCGCGATCATGATCACGCCGATCATCACGTCGCTTGCACGCGAAGTGATCGAGACGACGCCGCAGAACGAGAAGGAAGCGGCGTACGCGCTCGGTGCGACCCGCTGGGAAATGATTCGCGCGTCGGTGTGGCCGCACAGCAAGAGCGGCCTCGTCGGTGCAGTGATGCTCGGCCTGGGGCGCGCGATGGGCGAGACGATCGCGGCTGCGCTCGTGATTGGCTCGTCGATCGGCCAGATCACGATCAACGCATTCGCTCCCGGCAACTCGATGCCCGCGGTCATCGCGAACGAATGGGGCGAAGCAAATGACCTCCGCAAGTCGGCGATGATCGCGCTCGCGTTGCTGCTATTCGCGATCACGATCATCGTCAACCTCGTGTCCAGCGCGATCGTCCAGCGCTCGTTGCGACGCAGTCGAGGTGCGTTGTGAGGCATCCCGGCGATCCGGTCGTCGCGATCAGTCTCGAGCCGCGGCTGTCGTGGCGCACGATCCAGAACTGGCTGATGACCGGCCTCATGATCGCCGCGTTCGTCGCGATCACGATTCCGCTGATCGCGATCCTGTACTCGCTGGTATCGCGTGGCGCCGCGATCGCGTTGCGCGGTTTCCCCGATTTCTTCACCGCGACGATTCCGATCGTGTCGCGACGCGCCGGACCGGGGATGGGCCCCGCGATCGTCGGTACCCTGATCTGCACCGGTGGCGCAACGATCATCGCCGTACCGCTCGGCATTCTCGGCGCGGTCTACCTGCACGAGTACGGCAAGCAGTCCAAGTTCGCGCGCCTCGTACGCTTCATGGCGATGGTGATGACCGGTGTGCCCTCGATCGTCATGGGCCTGTTCGTCTACGTGCTGTGGACGATGCGCTTCGGGTATTCAGCGTTCGGTGGCGGGCTTGCGCTTGCGTGCTTGATGTTGCCGATCATCATCGGCGCCACCGAGCAGATGCTGCGCCTCGTCCCTGACCATCTGCGCGAGGCGGCGTTCGCACTCGGTGCGAGCAAGAGTCGCGTGATCCTGACGGTCGCGTTGCCTGCCGCATTGCCCGGCATCGTGTCGGGTTGCCTACTGGCGATCGCGCGCGCAGCCGGTGAGACCGCGCCACTTCTGTTCACGATTGGCGCGGCGACGAAGTTCAACCCTCACATCTTCGACAACGCCAACACGGCGCTGTCGGTACAGATCTTCGGCAACGCGACGTCTTCGTTTGCCGCTGCGCAAGAACGCGCATGGGGTGCCGCGCTGACGCTCGTCGTCTTGACGTTCTTGCTGACGCTCGTCGCTCGCATCGTAGCCGCGCGGTTCGCGGCAAAGAGGTAACCGTGCCAGAGGAGTCGACCATGCAAACAATCATCATCGAGCCGGCGCACCCGAGCCGTCCGAGCTATCGTGTGCATGTCGACGACCCCATGCCCGCTGTAGAGGACGCACCCGTCGTTTTCGCGCTCGACAAGCTCGAAGTGTTCTACGGAGCCTTTCGCGCCGTCCGCGACGTCTCGCTCGACATCCACAAGAACGAGATCACGGCGTTCATCGGTCCGTCGGGCTGCGGCAAGACCACGGTCCTGCGCTGCCTGAACCGGATGAACGATCTGGTGCCCGGCGCTCGCATCGGTGGTCACATCACGTATCACGGCATCGATCTCTACGGCTCGGATGTCTCGGCCGCCGAAGTGCGCCGCCGCATCGGCATGGTGTTCCAGAAGCCAAACCCGTTCCCCAAGAGCATCTACGAGAACATCGCGTTCGGTCCGCGTATCAATGGCATCCGCGACCGCGGGAAGCTCGACGAGGTCGTCGAAAAGTCGCTGCGTGCTGCCGCGCTGTGGGACGAGGTCAAAGACCGTCTGCATAGCTCGGCGCTCGCGATGTCAGGCGGCCAGCAGCAGCGCCTCTGCATCGCCCGCACGATTGCAGTCGAGCCCGAGGTCGTGCTCATGGACGAGCCGTGCAGCGCGCTCGATCCGATTGCGACCGCGCGCATCGAGGAGCTGATGCGCCAGCTCAAGCGCACGTACACGATCGTGATCGTCACACACAACATGCAGCAGGCGGCACGTGTCAGCGACCGCACCGCGTTCTTCACGGCGGAAGTCGACCCGAAGGCCGAGCGTCGCACCGGCGTCCTCGTCGAGTACGACGTCACCTCGCGCATCTTCTCGAATCCGCGCGAGGAGCGGACCGAGAACTACATCACTGGCCGCTTCGGTTAGCTGTCCGCGTCACGGCCCGCTGGCGAGCTCCTCGTCGAGCTTTGGCTTGTTGAGGTCGCCGACCCACTTCGCGACGACGAGCGTCGCGACGCCATTGCCGATCACGTTCGTGAGCGCACGCGCCTCCGACATGAAGCGATCGATGCCGACGATCACCGCGATGCCAGCGACGGGGACGTCACCGACGGCCTTCAGCGTCGCCGCCAGTACGACGAGCCCACTGCCGGTCACGCCAGCCGCGCCCTTCGACGTCAGGAGCAACACGGCGAGCAGCGCCAGCTGATCGGTGACGTCGAGGTGCGTATTCGTGGCCTGCGCGACGAACATCGCTCCCATCGTGAGGTAGATCGAGGTGCCGTCGAGGTTGAACGAGTAGCCAGCGGGAACGACGAGACCGACAGTTGACGGGCCGGCGCCGAGTCGCTCGAGCTTGTCGATCATGCGCGGCAGCACCGATTCCGACGACGACGTGCCAAGCACGATGAACAGCTCCTCGCGGATGTAGCGCAGGAACGCGAGGATCGAGAAGCCGTGCACCCGCGCGACGGTGCCGAGGACACCGAAGATGAAGATGAGGCACGTGCCGTAGAAGCACGCCATCAGCTCGCCGAGCGCGACGAGCGAGTGCAGGCCGTTGGCGCCGACGGTGAACGCCATCGCGCCGAACGCACCGATCGGCGCGAGGTGCATGATGAGGCCGACGATCTTGAAGATCACCTGACCGAGCTCCTCGACGAGATCGAACAACGCCTTACCGCGCTCACCGATCGCGTGCAGCGCAAAGCCGAACAGAATTGCGACGAGCAGCACCTGGAGCAGCTCGCCGTGCACGAACGCGCCGACGAACGTGTCTGGAATGACATCGAGGAAGAAGTCGACGGTCGACTTCATCTTGCCCGGTCCCGCGTACTTCGCGATCGATGCAGGATCGATCTTCGACGGATCGATGTTCATGCCGACGCCGGGCTGTACGAAGTTGACGATAACGAGACCGATCGCGAGTGCGAGCGTGCTCGCGACCTCGAAGTAGAGCAGCGCGAGACCGCCGGCCTTGCCGACGGACTTCATGCTCTTCATGCTCGCGATGCCGCCGACGATCGTGCAGAAGATCAGCGGCGCGATCGTCAGCTTGATCAGCTTGATGAAGCCTTCGCCGAGCGGCGCGAGCTTCGCCGCGGTCGATGGCCACAGCACGCCGACCAGCACACCGAGTCCGATGGCGACGAGAACGCGAAAGTACAGCGTCGTGAAGAACGGCTTCTTATGCACGCTAGGGCGTGACGGTAACATGCAGCTCTTGCCACGCGAGGCCGCCGCGGCTGTCGCGCAGCACGAGCCACAGCCATGCGTCGCCGGCGGCCGGTGTGTGCCAGGTCGTCGATACGCTCGTCGCAGTGCCGTCCTCGTCCACCGCACTGGCATCGACGGCGAGCTCGCCGCCCATCGCGAACCACGAGACACGCATCGCCTCGCGGCGGTCGACGAGCCTCTGGGTCAACGCGTCGTAATACAGGTACGTCTCGACGGCCTCGGGCGGCCATGCCGCGGTCAGCGTGACATCGCTGTCCGCATGAACATCGGCGAGCGCGAACGGCTCGAGCGTCGGGTTCGCGTTGGCCATGTAGTGGAGGTCGTAATCGCGCG
>DASUFX010000142.1:0-8508 GCA_036274355.1 Kofleriaceae bacterium
CGGCGCGCGGCACGTACGCCGGAGTGATCGAGAAGATCCCGTACCTGCGCGAGCTCGGCGTCACCGTGGTCGAGCTGATGCCCGTGTTCCAAAAGGATCCCCAGGCCAGCGACTACTGGGGCTACATGCCGGTGAGCTTCTTTGCTCCCGACCGCAGCTACGCGCCCGCCGAGGAGACCGCGATCGATTCGTTCCGCGCGATGGTCGCCGCGCTACACGAGGCGAACATCGAGGTGGTGCTCGATGTCGTCTACAACCACACCGCCGAGGGTGGTACCGACGGCCCGATCTACAGCTTCAAGGGCCTCGACAACAGCACGTACTACCAGATGCGCGATGGCGCATACGCCAACTATTCGGGATGCGGCAACAGCCTCAACGCAAACAACCGCTACGTCCGGAAGATGATCCTCGACAGCATGCGCTACTGGTCGCGCGAGATGCATGTCGACGGTTTCCGCTTCGACCTCGCATCGGTGTTCACGCGCAATGCGGACGGCACGATCAACTTCGAGGACCCGCCGATCTTCGGCGACATCTCGAGCCATCCCTCATTCGATCGTGCACGCATGATCGCCGAGCCGTGGGATGGCGCCGGCGTGTACGAGCTCGGTCGCGCGTTCCCCGGCACGGCGTGGCTCCAGTGGAATAGCCGCTTCCGCGACGACGTCCGCCGGTTCGTGCGCGGCGACGCTGGACTGACAGGTGCACTCGTCCAGCGCCTCTACGGTAGCGATGACCTGTTCCCCGACGACGTGATCGACGCGTACCACGCGTACCAGAGCGTCAATTACGTGACATCGCATGACGGCTTCACGCTTTGCGACCTCGTCTCGTACGAGCAAAAACGGAACGAGGCCAACGGCGAGAACAACCGCGATGGCCCCGACGCCAACTGGAGCTGGAACTGCGGCTGGGAAGGCGACGACGGCGTACCGGCCCACGTCATCGCACTACGTGAGCGCCAGGCAAAGAATCTGATCGCGCTGCTCATGCTCGCCAACGGCACGCCGATGCTCCGCGCGGGCGACGAATTCTTGGTGACGCAGCACGGCAACAACAATCCGTACAATCAGGACAACGCCACGAGCTGGCTCGATTGGCGTCGCCGCGACGAGCACGCGGGGTTCTGGCGATTCGTGCAGCGAATGATCGCGTTCCGGAAGGCGCATCCGTCCCTGTCGCGCAGCCGATTCTGGCGTGAGGACGTTCGTTGGTACGGTCCACGCGGAGTTGCCGACCTCGCGCGTCCGACGATCGCGATGCTGCTCCATGGTGCATCGCAAGACGACGACGACCTCTATGTGATGATCAACGGTGGAACCGAGTCGGTGTCATTCGTCGTGCAGGACGCGCGCGATGGCTGGTGCGTGGTCGTGGACACCGCGCGGCCAGCGCCCGAGGACATCGAGCTCGAGCGCCCGCGCGCGCTCGAACGGCCCTCGTACACGGTCGAGCCACGCTCGATCGTGGTCCTGCTTCGCTCCACGAAGCCAGGCGCTTAGTAGTCGTCGACCGTCGTCATCTCGCCGGAGTCGAACGACACGCGGCGCACCGGATTCGTCTGGACTTCTTCCTCACGGTAGTAAGGCCGGCGATCCTCGCGCACGTCGCGACGGTCCTCGTACTGGCGCGCGCGCACGACCGGTGCGAACGGCGCTGGTGATCCGGTTCCCTTCGCGGAGCGCTTCTTCGGCAGCGGCTGGACCTTCTGGCCCTTCGGCTTTACGCCGACCGGCGCGTGGGGCGTCTGCAACGTCGGCGGTTCGTAGTCGAGGACCGGCGCGGACTCGACCGCGAAGGTCGGCGTGAAGTGCTGCTCGCGCGACGGCGCCAGCTGGGCGGCAAGACTCGGCATCGCGGGAGCGACGACCGGCACTGCAAGCCGCGGCACGATAGTCACCCGCCGCTTGACCGGTACTGGCCCAAACAGAACGAAGAAGATGCCCACGACGCTCAGCGCCGCGGCGATGCAGGCGAGGAGAAAGAGTTGGCCCAGCACGGCTCGCTGAAGTGCAATTCTCAGTCCGCGATTTTGCGGCTCAACTGCGCGAGAAAGCTCGCGGAACAGCGCACCCCACTGGGGGTCGTCACCCCGGATTTTCTCCTCGACCTGGGAGTCGTCCGGTTGATAGAACTCGCCCCCTTATGCGCCTAGCTTTGTTGGCTCTGTTGTTTTCCGCCGTCGGCTGCCTCGACGACAAAGGTCCCGAGTCGGACCTCCCCGACCTGGACGGTAAGGCCGATACCCAGCGCAAGCCGACCGACCACGGCGGCATCGCGTTCGGCACGCCCGTGACGTCGGCGCTGACCGCGACCGCGATGTACCACGCGTGGACGTTCGAGCTCTCGGCAGACGCGCATGTCGATCTGACCACGAGCTACGCCGTGCTCGGCCAGCGCCGCACCGACACGGTTCTCTATCTTTACAAGCAGACGGCGACGGGCACGTGGGGCAGCTACGTCGCGCGCAACGACAACTACGGCAGCACGACGTACTCGCAGCTCAAGAAGGATCTCGGCGCCGGCCGCTATCGCGTGCTCGTCAAGGGCTACACCGAGACGACGTACGGCAAGTTCAAGCTGACCGCGATGTGCAGCGGCGCCGGTTGCTTCAACACGAGCTGCGCGTTCGGCACGACGTACGGCGAGATCTTCGAGAACCCGACAATGGCGATCATCAACCAGAACGTGATCACACCGGCGACGTTGTCGACGTTGAACGACGTCGATCGCCAGCACGTCGTCGACGCCGTGAAGCAGTCGGCGCACACGGACGTAACGACGCCCGAAGAAGCGATCGGCCGCGTCGACCAGATGGAGATCAACGTGACGTGGTTCCACGAGCCCGCCGCGCAGCGCGCGTTCGTCGCGTTCGAATACGGTGCCGGCGATAACTCGTACGGCGCGATCTTCGGCCGCACCGATGACGCGATGGCCGCGCGGATCCACGATGGTGACCTCGAGCTGTGCACGGTCAAGAACGAGACCTGCCTGTTGCCCGAGGATTGGTCGGCGCTGAAGACCGACCCGGCATTCACGCGCACGAGCACGCGCGTGATCACGGCGGCGAGCCAGCTCACCGGCATCGAATCGCAGCAGGCGCTCGCGACGTTCCAGCGCACGTACGACGGTCAGGTATCGTCGGTCGCCGACGGTCTCGCGATGGCAGATGGCAACGAGCTCAATGTCGTGAAGTTCACGCACGCGGCGACCGGCACACAGCTCATCGTGTTCGAGCACGGTGCGGGAGACACATCGGTCGGCGTTGTGTTCTACAGCGGCGAGCTGCGCCGCGCGGGCACGATCGACGATCTGTTCATCGGCAACTGCACGTTCTTCGCGCACTGAAGCACGATCGAAATTTGTCCCACGCGGACGCATTCCCCGCAGCGAGCTCGCCATCGTCACTGCGCGACGACGGCTCGTCGATCCGTGCGGGGAATTTGCGTCGCACCGTCGCGGCGGGCTAGGTTCGCGCCATGCGGATGCTGTCTGCCGTGCTCGTGCTGGCCGCCACTGCGACGACCGCGCATGCCGAGGAAGCGCCGACGCCCGCCGAGACCGAGGCGCCGAAGGAAGCCGGGCGCCCGAGCGAAAAAGGCACGCTCGGCCTTGGCCTGATCTTCGGCGAGCCGACCGGCATCACCGGCAAGCTGTACCTAAAAGACGATCAGGCCGTGCAAGGTGCATTCGGCGCGTCGTTCTACGCGGATGCGTGGCAGCTGCACGGCGAATACGTGTGGCACCCGTGGATCCTGCAAGACCGCGACACGTTCGTGCTGCCGGTCTATCTCGGCCCGGGCATGCGGTTCATTCGCTACAACGGCGGGCGCGGCGGCGACGCAGAGTACGCGGCTGACCTGCGTGCCGTCGCGGGCCTGTTGTTTGACTTCAAGAACGTGCCGCTCGACGTCTTCATCGAGGTCGGCGGCGCGTTCGGCTACAACTTCAGCGATTCCGGCGTCGACCTCGGTCTCAACATCGGCGCTGGCATTCGCTACTACCCCTAGATCTTGTCGAGCCCTGGCACGAACCAGTTTGCGAAATGCGCAGGTTTGGCGACGCCCTCTGCCACCATGATCTTCTCTGCGGCCGCGATGTGCTCGGCGCCCTCGCTGCCTGCGAGCAGCTTGCCGAGCTGGTAGCGCGCCGCCGCGCCGTGCAGCCGTAGATCGAGCTGCTCGGCAAGTTTCGTTGCCTCGCGTAGCTTTGCGACTGCCACAACATCGCGAGAGCGGCCGGCGATGCCGGCCTCGATCATCGCGCCGCAGACACGCGCGCGATCGTTGTCGTTCTTCGTGAGCGCGTCGACGGCACGTTGCGCCGCCTTGCGATCGCCGAGACACAACGCGAGCCGGCCGCGCAGCCAGAACGCCATCGCGTGCACGGTGGTCACGCGCAAAAGGACCGAACTGTCGAGTCCGTCGAACAGCGGCGCGATCTCCGGCATATCGCGCTCGACGGTCCTCGCGTACATCGCGATCTCGGCGCGTGCATCGAGCTCGTACCAGTGCTGCGTGTGAAACGAAATGTTCGGCAGCATCCACTTCGCATCAGCAACGACGCGGCGAGCGGTGTCCGGATCGTCCTCGGCGAGCCACACCGAGACGCAATAGCGGTTCATCGACGTCACGACGTAGCGATCGCCGCGACGCTCTGCGGCTTCGACCAGCTCCTCGCGAAGGTCGCGGAGCTGGCTCCACGACCCGCGATGCCGCAGGATGAATGTCAGGAACATGCGGGCGCTCTTCAGCTCCGACGCGGTGCCGGCATTTTCTCGGAACACGCGCTCGGCCTCGCGGATACCCTGTTCCGCCGTCGGCAACCGGCATGCCCAGTAGTCGCAGCTACCCTCGCACATCGCGACCCAACCAGTGAGCAGCGGATTGTTCGAACCGGCGGCGAGCTGTCGGACGGTCTCGACCAGCTTCATCGCGCGCGCGACGCTGCGCTTGTCGTACGACGCCTGGAGGATACTTTCGGTCGCGATCGCGACGGTGACACGCGACCGCTCGCCGACGCCCAATGCGAGCGACAGCCAGCGTGCGTTGAAATCCGCGCCGCGAATCGTGTCGACCATCGCGAGGCTGTGACTCGCGGCTCTGAGCACGTCGAGGCGGAGCAGCGTCTCGGGTGCGATCTCGGTCTCACGGCGCTCCTTCCAATGAAGACCGCGCACGCGCAACTTCGTGCGTCCCCAGAGCACCGAGAACAGCGCGCGCTTCTGCGTCGTCGGCATCTTCACGCCGAAATCGGCGAGCAGCTTGCGCAAGATGTCGAGGCCGCGCTCGAGATCGCCGACCATGAGCAGCTGCTCGGCCGCTTGGCGCTGGCAGTCCATGCGCGTTGCCGGATCAGACTCGAACGCGGCGTCGAGAAACGCTTGCGCAGCTTCGTGACCGCGACCGGCGTTCGCGAGCGCCTGTCCCATCTCGATGCGCAGTGTTCGCGCGTCGAGATCGTCGAAGTTGCCCGTGCGAAGCGCGAGAGCGTACAAGCTCGCCGCTTGATCGAATGCGCCTGCGATGACTGCACGCTGCGCGGCCGCGATCGCGATCTCTGCCGCCCGCGCACCCTCGCCGATCGTGTCGAGGTGGCGTAGCAGCAGCTCCGGCCGCACGCGTGCAAGCGGCGATGCTTCGATCGCGTAGACGATGCGCTTGTGCCACGTGAGCCGCTGCTTGTCATCCATGCTCGCGAGCACCGCTTCGCTGACGCGGTCGTGATACGGCTCGAGCGCGCCGTCGAGGTTTGCGCTGCGCACGAGGTGAGCGACGCGGAGCATGGCGGCGTTGCGCTGCACGGCAGCGGCATCGAAATCGACGGCATCGCGGACGACGTCGATCGGCAGCGGCTCGCCGGCGACCGACAGCACGTCGACGATCGCGCGCGCCTCGAGTGGGAGCTCGGCGATACGCGCGAGAATCGCCTCGTCGAGGTGAATGGCCTTGTCGGGCTCACCGGCCGAGCCGCGCGTCGCGGCATAGCGGACGAGCTCCGAAATGTAGAGCGGATGGCCGTGGGTCTCGCGCGCGATTCCCGCGAGATCGAGGTCGAGCGTCGGCGCAAATGCCTTGCGCAGCTGATCGACGAGCTCGATTGCCTGGGCCTCGACGAGCGCTTCGAGCTCGATGCGCCGCGTATCCGGCGTCGCGACTGCCTCGAGCCGTGTCGTGCTGTCTTCGGACGGGCGCGCCGTGACGACGAGCAGCATCGGCGGGCTGTCGCGATGACGCACGAGATCGCGCGCGAGCACGACGCTGTCGGCGTCGGCCCACTGCCAATCGTCGATCGTGATCACGAGCGCTCGTCGCTGACCGAGCCGGTGCAGCACCTCGCGCAGGGCGGCGAACGCTTGGTTACGCTGCTCGTGCGGCTCGCCGACCGGAACGCGTGAATGCACGCTGCTCATCGCCGGTACGCCGCCGAGGACGGGGAACATGCGGACCAGGAGCTCGGGATTGCGCGGTAACAGCGCGGCGACGTCGACATCCGAGAGCCGGCGCAAGTGGCGCGCGAGCGCGTCGATCACGCTGTCGAATGCCTTGTAGGGCACCGACTCGCGCTCGTAGCAGCGGCCGCCGAGCACGAGCGCGCCGCGCGCGATCGCCTCGTCGGCAAAGTGACGAACGAGCGCGCTCTTGCCGACACCCGATGGCCCCTCGACGAGAACCGACACGGTCTTGCCGCGCTCGCTGTCGCCGAGTGCGCCGCGTAGCGTCTCGAGCTCCGCTCGGCGACCGATGAACGAACCGGCGAGCGACGCCTGTGATGTCATCGCCGGTCGGCTGTCGCGCGTGCCTTCGCGCTTGCCGAGCCGGCGCAGCACGCCTTGCCCCGACGGTCGCTTCGCCGGGTCCGCCCTCAACAGCTCGAAGCACAACGCATCGAGGTCGGGTGGCACGTCGGGCGCGATGCTCGACGCGCGCGGCGGATCGGTCTTCTGCTTCGCGAGCATGACTGCGAGCGCGGTCTCGCCGTCGTGCGGCAGCTGCTTCGTCAGTGCCTCGAACAGGATGACGCCGAAGCTGTACCAATCGGCCGCAGGACCGACCTCGGCTTCGACCGCCTGCTCGGGCGCCATGTACACCGGCGTGCCGACGATGGTCTGGCTGCGCTGAACCGCGCCCTCGTCGCGACTCGCTTCGACGAACCCGAAGTCGATCAGCACGACGCGCCCGGTCGGCTCGACGAGCACGTTCGACGTCTTCAGATCGCGATGCACGAGGTCCGCTTCGTGAAGCGCCTCGAGTGCTTCGGCGAGCTGGAGCATCGCATCGCGCAACTTGTCGTTGTCAAAGTCGCCCTGCTCGTCGCGAATCGCGTGCAGGATGTGGTCGCCGCGCACGCACTCCATCGCGATGAACCAATCGCCCGCGTGCTCGAACAGCTCGTAGTGCTGGCACACGTTCGGATGCTCGAGGCCTTGCAGCAGCCGGAACTCGCGCTTCAGGCGGTACAGCGCCTCCGGGGTCACGTCGTGCAGCGTCTTGATCGCGACGGTCGCGCCTGACTCGCGATCGACCGCTTCGTAGACGACGCCCAGTCCGCCCGAGCCCAGTGCGCGGCGGATCTCATAGCGCTCCAGCTCAGCCAGCTCCGACTTCAACGTGTAATCACGACTATAGTACGAGCGGGATGCACGAAGAGCTGGGAACGCGGACGGCGGATGGGGTGACGCTTCGGGTAGATCGCGTCCCCGCGCAAGGCGTGCGGCGCGGGGCTGTGGTCTGCCTACACGCGATGATGACGGATGGGCGTTATTTTGGTGCCCGCCGCGACGGTTCGTTTGCTGCCTCGCTGGCGACTGCAGGTCTCGACGTCTACGTCGCTGATTTTCGTGGCCACGGACATTCGGTGCCACCGTACGCCGGTGAAGGCGACTGGAGCTTCGACGACCTGGTCGAGCTCGACCTTCCGGCGATCCTGAATCTGGTGTCCGAAGCCTCGAACCTGCCCGCCCACGAGATTTCGATCCTCGGACATTCTCTGGGTGGCCTCGTCGCGTGTGCGGCGCTAGGCACGGGAAAAATCGCATCGCCGCGCGTGCTCGTGCTCGCCGCGACCTCGGTGTGGCTCGGTGAGACCGCCAGCCGCCGCGCGCTCATGGCGGCCTATCGCGGTGTCACTGCGCTATTCGGTCGCGCACCGATCAAAGCGCTGCGCGCCGGTACCGCGGACGAATCGGTGAGCTACGTTGGCCAGCTCACGAGCTGGGCGATGCAAGGCCGGTGGACGAGCCTTCGCGGCGTCGATTACCTGGTCGCTCTCGAGACGATCACGACGCCGACCTATGCGTTCGCCGGCGCCGGCGACTGGATGTGCAAACCGTTCGATGCCGGCGCGATCGCGCATCGAATCCGCACCTGCGAACCATTGCGCGTCGTCGGACGCAAGCACGGTGACCGACTCGATCCCGATCACTTCCAGCTGTTCACGCGGCCCGAGCTCACGAAGCTGCGCCGCGAGGTCGCCGACAAGCTCACTCCCGCGTGAGTCGTGATA
>DASUFX010000143.1:0-2511 GCA_036274355.1 Kofleriaceae bacterium
GAGCGCGTCGCGGCATACGAGCACGAGCACGGCTACTTCGCGGAACACTCGACACCCGAGCGCTATCTCGAATCGAACTGGGCGTTGCTCGACGGCACCACGCTGCGCAATCCGCCTGGAGCAACACGCGGCATCGATCCGAGCGCGCGTGTCGACGCGAGCGCGCGCATCGTCGAGCCGGTGCGCATCTGCGCCAATGCAGTGATCGCGGCGAACGTGACCGTCGGCCCGTACGCGGTCGTCGGCGAGGGCGCGCGGATCGAGCGTTCGATCGAACGCACCGTCGTGTGGTCCGGAGCGACCGCGGATGCGAGCAACGCCGGCGAGCCGATCGTCAGCTAACTAGTGCCCCGGACTCGGGTTTGTCTTCATCGGCGATCGCAGACATTGACAAATCGAACGACCGTTCTATTCTAACTTTCGTGAGCAAGGGCGAAGAAACCCGGCAAGCGATCCTGTCCCGAGCGTTCGAGCTCGCGACGGTCGTCGGCGTTTCGGGCCTCTCGATCGGCCGCCTCGCGGAAGAGATGGGCCTCTCGAAGAGCGGTCTGTTCGCTCATTTCGGTTCCAAAGAAGCGCTCGAGGTCGCGGTCGTCGAAGAGGCGTCGCGCCAGTTCGTGCAAGAGGTCATGGTGCCGGCGCTGCGGCATCCGCGCGGCGAGCCACGCCTGCGCGCACTGTTCGATGGTTGGATGCAGTGGGGACAGCGCCCCGGCGGCTGCTTCTTCGTCGGCGCGAGCACCGAGCTCGATGATCGGCCCGGCGCACCGCGCGACACGCTTGTCCGCGCTCTCAAGGACTGGCTCGACGAGCTGGCGAAGGCCGTGCGCATCTCGATCAGCGAGGGCCACTTCCGCGCCGACGTCAATCCCGAGCAGGTCGCGTTCGAGATCTACGGCCTCATGCTCGGCATGCATACGTTTCATCGGTTTCTGCGCGAGCCCACTACGCTCGACCGCGCACGTCAGGCGTTCGAACGCCTGCTCACGGATTCCCGCGTAGCGTCCCCGCGTTCTCGGTAGCAGTTCCACACGAGATCAAGGAGGTTCCTGTGCAGCACATGTCGACGCCCAAAAATAGCACGGTCGTTCGTTCTAAAAACGCCGTCCGCTTGGCCCGAGCTGCGCTCCAAACTGCGTACGTTGTCTCCGAGGATCTGGGTACCAGTCTCGCCGAACGACTGTTCACCACACCGCGCCGACACCGGCGTCCGGACCGCGAACGCAATGTTCTCGCGACCGCGCGCGAAGGCAGCATCGACATCACGCTTCGCGCACCGCGCTGGCACAACATGCGCGTCCCGGTCGCGACGTGGCGGTGGGGTGTCGGACCGACCGTACTGCTCGTGCACGGCTGGGAAGGTCGCGGCTCGCAACTCGGTGCGTTCGTCGCGCCGCTCGTCGCCGCCGGAATGTCGGTCGTCACGTTCGATGCACCTGGTCACGGCAACTCGCCCGAGCATCGGCTCTATCTCACCGATCACGCGGACGCGATCGCCGACGTCGCCGCCGCGGTCGGCCCGCTGCACGGCATCATCGCGCACTCGTTCGGTGCTGCCGCCGCGCTGCTCGCATTCACTCGTCGTGGCACGCACGCGCCGCGCAACGTGATGGTCGCGCCGAACGTGCTGATCGACGACGCCGTGCGTCGCTTCGCGAAGATGGTCGGCCTCGACGAAGCCGATCGCATCGCGCTCGAGCAGCGACTCGCCACGCAAACCGGCGTCGGCATCGGCGACCTTCGCCTGCCGAACATCGCCGCCCAGCGCGACGACGCACTGCTCATCTATCACGATCGCGAGGACCGCGAAGTTTCGTTCGAGCACGCGTCGCAACTCGCCGCGACGTGGCCGAACGCGCAGCTCGTCGAGACGGCCGGCCTCGGTCACCGCCGCATTCTGCGCGAAGGCGCTGTGCTCGCTGCCATCGTCGAGTTCGTACGTGACGGCATCTCGCTGCCGCAATCCGATCTCGTTCGCGAAGTCGATCGTCAACTCGAAGGTCAGCCATGAAAGTCGCACGCAGCTACGAATACGAAGCACGCACGCCCGATATCGCGGTCATGCTCTCGATGCCGGGCCTCGATTACTTGCGTGGCGTCCTCCGCGGCGACTTTCCCGCTGCACCGATCGCTGCCACGCTCAACTTCTTCCCGACAGAGTTCGACCCCGGCCGCGCGGTCTTCGAAGGCATCCCCGAGCGCTTCGCATACAACCCGCTCGGCGATATTCACGGCGGCTGGGCGGCCACGATCCTCGACTCCGCGCTCGGCTGCGCCGTTCACTCGACCCTCCCCGCGGGCAAGTACTACACGACCGTCGATCTCTCGGTCTCGCTCGTCCGCGCGATCACCGAGAAGACAAAGCGCGTCCGCTGCGAAGCCAACATCATTCATTCGGGCAGCAGCGTCGCGACCGCCGAGGCCAAGCTAGTCGACGACCGCGGCAACCTCTGCGCTCACGGCACGACCACATGCCTCGTCATGGTGCCGCGCTAAATCCGGCGTCGCATC
>DASUFX010000144.1:0-4807 GCA_036274355.1 Kofleriaceae bacterium
TGTACGCGTCGAAGATGAGCTCGCCGCTCAGAAACGTTTCCGTGATGGATCGGAACAGCGCGATCCCGTCAGCCGGCTTCAGATACTGCACGAGCCCTTCGGCGACGACGAGCACGGGGTTGTCGCGCGGAATCGCATCGAGCCAGTGCACGTCGGTGACCGACGTGCCGATCATCGTGTAGTCGTGACGCTCGGGATACAGGCGTTTGCGAAGCTCGATCACGTCGGGATAGTCGACGTCGTACCAGCGCACGGTGGCCGGCGGATCGACGCGCCACACGCGACTGTCCAAACCACACCCGAGATGCAGCACTGTCGCGGTCGGGTGGGCGATGAGAAACTCACGCGTCCAGCCGTCGAGGTGCTTCGCGCGCACCGGCAACGAGACATCCGCGCCCTTCGGAATCCGCAACTTCTCGAAATCGACGTCGAGATGATCGACCACGTCCGCCGCGTACGTGTCGCCAAGGATTGGATGCAACTTGCGGCTATCGAGCGCTTTGCCGTAGAGCGTGACGAGGAGCGTCTGCTTCTCGCCCTCGAGCTGAACCTTCTCGCGCTGCATGCTCGAGTCTACCGCCGACGAGGCAGCGGACGAGTCGAGCGTTACGCGCTCCTAACTTGCCAACGTGTTCGACGTCTAACCGATGTTGAACGCGCCGCTCGGTGGGAGGATCTGGCGGCGCTTGAACACGAGCGAGTGATAGTCGTCGGGCATCGCAAGCGTGCGCTCTAGGCCGAAGCCGGTGCGTGTGCCGGCGACGGTCAGCTCGCGGATGTCGCGTAGCGCGAACTTCTCGTCGCGCGCGCGAAGCGCTTGGTCGCGGTCTTCGTTGACCTTTGCGGTGTAGCGGCCGTTGAAGCGGACGGCAGAGTAGATGAAGAGCAAGCCCGCCGAGAGCATCGAGCGCGATGCGCCGAAGAACATCGCGAGCACGTTCTCCCACGGCATCGTGTTCACGACGTCGATCGCGAGCACGGCGGCGACTTGCGAGCCCGGCCATGGCTGGCGCTGGACGTCGAGATCGAGCGGCGGCAGGAGGTTCTCGAGTGCCGCTTCGCTGACGCGCTGAGTGAGGGTTGCGAGCGTGTCCGGATCGGCCGCGGTCGGCTGCCAGGTGAGGGCCTTGAGGTGGCGCGCGAAGTGGATGACGCGCTCGCCACTCCCGCTGCCGATTTCGAGGACGGTTCCTTGGGACGGCAGGAACTTCGCGAGCACTTCGCGGATGGGTTCGCAGTCCTGCATTTCCGGCATTGTAGGCGCGATGTTGGGGGGGCGTGTTAGCTCGATCGGGTCTGATGGCACTCGATCGACGCCTCGTGATCGCGCTCGCCGTGAGCTTTGGGCTCGCCGGCCAGGCGTATGCGGAGGCGAAGAAGACGTTTTCGGTCGAGGTGGTGGCGGCCGAGGCGTGGCGCGCAGATGCGCTCGGCACCGTGCTGCGCAGCGACCTTGTCGACGATCGGCAGGCACTCGCCGAAACGAAGGCCGACATCGTGGTGCACGTCGACGTCGAGGCGGATGGGCTGCATTACGAGCTGCGCGCATTGTGGGCACACGCCCCGGCGCCCGTGCGTGGGGTGATCGCCGCGGGCGCGAGCCGAACGGATGTCGCCGGCGTGCTGCGCGATCGCATGCACCGACTCGCGCGCCACGCGAAGGGTGAGACCGATGCGGGGAGTGCGCTCGAGCTGCCGGCGGTGGGGACCGTGCTGCTCGCGCTCGCCGGCCTACTCGCGTTGCTGGCGCTGCCGCTGGTGTTTGTCGCGCGCGCGAGGGGTGGCGTGCGCGCGGCGTTGCCGGCGTTGCGGGAGGCGGCGGTGTCGATCGCGATCGCGGGCGGTGCGGCGGTCGTGCTCGCGATCGTCGGCGACGTACCGAATGCGGAGGGAATCGTGGTCGGCGCCGGCGGGCTCGCGTGGGGGACGTGGCTCGTCGCGACCTTTCCGATCGTGTGCCCTCCGCTCGTCGGGCTGTGGCGCGTCGAGCACGAGGCATTGCCGCGCGTGTTGCGGCTGTGGCTCGTGGTCGTCGTGCAGCGCGTTGGCGCGGTGACCGTGCTGTATGGCCCGTTCGCGCTCGTGACGTGGTTTGTCGGCGATGCGCTCGGGCTTGCGCCGGCGACAACCGTCGCGTTGGCGATTCCACTCGCCTTGATCGCAGTGCGCATGTGGCTGCGCGTTGGCGTCGCGGTGGCGGCGGTTGCGCTGGACCGCGCGCTCGTCGATGAGGATGCGAATATCAGCGCGTGGAACGCGGCGACACGTGCGTATCTGGTCGGCTATCACACTCGGAATGGATTGCCGCTCGACGAGCATTTGCTGTCGCGCGTGCAGTTCTTGCCCGGTAGAGGCGATGCAGTGGCGGTGTACGGCGGCGGGCTCACCGACAGCCGCATCGTGGTTCCGCGCAAGCTACTCGAGCTTGCACTCGCGCCGGCCGGGCGGCCGCACGATTACGCCGCACCGCGCGTGTCGATCCTGAGCTGGACGCACTGGAACGTCGGCCTCGTGATGGCGAGCGAGCCCGGTGCGGTGGGCGCGACACGCGAACAGCGCCAGCCCGGTCAGCTCGCGGTCGAGGGCGAGTACGAGCGCGTGCTGATCGGCGAGCCGCCGACGCTCGGCTATGTCGTCGAGCCGAGCGCCCTCGACGAGCGCAAGGACCATCGGCCGCACGACGATCCGATGTGGCTCGAGTGGGATCCCGGCGACGAGTACGACGGCACCGACGCAGGCGATCGCGACTTCTTGTTTGGCTTGCTCGTTCACGCGCTCGGCCGGATCCGGCGCCACGAAGAACGATTGCATACACTGCGCGTGCTCGCAATGCGCGTGCCGTGGCTCGCGAGGATCGGCGAGCGACTGAAGCGCGCCACCCGTGTGCTGCTGCGGCCCTCGGCGTCGCTCGCGGACGAGCACGCTGCACTCGGCGGTGCGCGTCATCACCTGGTGCAGTACCTCGCGTGGCAGCTGTGGCGGCGCGACGATCTGTTGACCGCGCGCGCATATGCGCCGGAGCTCGTGCTGACGACGCGGCGCGTGTGTAGCGAGCTCGCTGCGAAGGCGAGCGTGCCTGACCCGGAGCTCGCGCAACGCGTCCAGCGGCTGGGCGCGCTGGTGCCCGGCGTACCCGCGACGCGCGCGACGCGCTGGGGACGATTCGCAGTTGCCGCGGTCGCACTTGCAGGCGTCGGCCTCGCGACGTTCGCGATCGTCGACGCTGTTTCTTATCACCCGACCTACGTGGAGCACGTGAAGGCAGAGACTCATGGCAAAACAAAGTGAAAACGTAGCCGGGTTGGCACTCGGCGAATCGAGCGCGGGCGCGGGTGCACTCGGGCTGATCGGTGCCGCGGCGGTGTTCATCGTCGCGATCGTGTTCTTCGTCGCCGAGAGCTACTTCCTCGCGATGCTGCTCGTGTCGTTCGGCATGCTCGTGTATGTCGCGGGTGCCGAGCTCGGCAAGTTGCTGCGGTCGTCGTTCACGGTGTTCTTCTCGGGACGGCACTTGATCAAGAACGCGACGTACGTGCAGGACACGGTGACTGCGCTGCGCAAGCACCTGCGCATGAAGCGCGACGAGCAAGGCTGGATCAAGGTCGGGCCGATCGAGTCGGGCCAGAAACTGAAGCTGCCGGACAACCCGTTCGTGCGCGAGATCCAGGCGGTGCTCAAACGCAAGAAGGGCAAGGAGTACGCGCAGTACGTCGCGCACCAGTACTACGTCGATTGCCGCGAGCTGTACGACCACCTGCATGCGCACCTCGAGTTCGTCGCGTCGGTGATGCCGCTGTTCGGTCTGATCGGCACCGTGGTCGGGTTGATCGGCATGTTCGATCGTTTGGGATCGAATACGTCGGTCGAGAGCCTGGCACCCGAGCTCGCGATCTCGCTGCAGTGCACGCTGTGGGGCGCGATCTTGGCGTCGGCGTACATGAGCGCGGCGTCGCGCTTCGATCAGCGCATCAAGGCGCTCGAGTACGACTACGACATCTTGTGCAACGCGCTCGACGTGCTCGTCGAGAACAACGCCGACATCGAGGTCGAGGCATGACGCGCCGGCGCCCACACAACACCGGACGGAAAGGCGGTCACGGCGCGCTGTGGTCGATCATCTACATCGACCTGATGACGCAGATCATGGCGTTCTTCGTGATCGTATGGACCGTCGAGAAAGGTACAAAGGCGACGCAGACCGCAGCGATCGGCACCGGCATCGGCATGGGCAATCAAACCGTGCGCATGGTCGACCTGCCAGGCGACGTGCTGTTCGCGTCGGGCAAGACCGACGTCGCCGACGAAGGCAAGAAGGTGATCGGCGAGCTGTTCGGCGATCCGTCCAGTGGCGTGTTGTCGTTCGATCAAGGCGGGCTTGCGGAGCGCAAGCTCGTCATTCACGGCCACACCGACGACGTCGGCGACAAGGACAAGAACTTCCAGCTCGGCTACGAGCGCGCGTACGCGGTCTATCGCGAGATCCGAGCGCACTCGACAGAGATTCCCGACCACGTCGTGCTGTGCACGCACGCCGACAACACGCCCGCGAACGACGTGCCGGTCGCTGCGAAGCCCGACGACGCCACGAAGGCCGCCGCCGCTAGTGCGCGCAGCAAGAACCGCCGCATCACGATCGAAGATCTCGTCGTCGACAAGCGACGACAGGGAGCCGAGTAGCGTTGCGTTTGCTCGGCGCCAAGAGCATGGCAGCGATCGTGCTCGCGACCGCGCTCGTCATCGCGGCGGCGCTGACCGGCAAGCTGTCGCCTGCGCACCTCGCGCACCTGAGCCCCGGCGCGTGCCTCGC
>DASUFX010000145.1:0-4098 GCA_036274355.1 Kofleriaceae bacterium
AGCACGTCGGCTTCGGCGAGCGGCTGCACCGTGCAGAGCTGCCCGCTCGAAATCTTGCCGACCATGCCGTTACCGCGCGGTCTGAATTGCACGGTCTCGCCTCGCGCCAGACGCGCGATGTGGCAGTCTGCCCATCCCATGAGTTCCTTCGCTTCGAAGGAAGCCGAGCACCGTCATCCAGGCGAACTGCGCCGCTCCGGTCATCCGCGCGGCGATGACCGCGCCCTTCTCCCCCGCCAGTAGCAATCGAGCGCATCGGATGCTACGTGCCGCAGACAAGGATCTTCGTTCCCGTTTCGAACAGGATTGTCATTCGCTTCGGACCGAGGACGCGGACGACGCCGAGTCCGAGCGTTGGATGCTGAACGACGTCGCCGACGGCGTAGGACGCGGTCGCGTTGTATGGTGTTGCGCTTCGGGTCTCGAGTGCCTTTGTAAGCTGGTAGACGTGGCTCTGCTCCACCTTCTCCCGCTGCGAGCGGTAGAGCTTCACGGCCTTCGAGCCACCGTAGCACGCCAGCACCGCTTCGAAATCGGTCTTCAAATCGAGGAAGCGCTCGATCTGGGTGTCGTAGGTCGCGAGACCGAGCTCGCGCTGGAGGATCTCGATGCTGGCCCAGGTGAGTTGGAGCGACTCGATGTACAGCGCCGTGCTGTAGCCGCCGGGATGCAGGCTGATTCCAGCTTCCCTCTGAAAGATGTAGATCTGGACCCCCAGTCGGTTCTCGGTCAGCTCGATGTCGTTCTCACAGGAAAGCGTCACTTCGAGCGAGGGAAAGCGATCGCGTAGGAGATGGGAGATGCGGACTTGCTCGGCGCATGGCGGCCTCGTGTAGCTGCCCATGTCCTTATCGGCGGACGTGAGTACATCGCGACCCTCGAAGATGATACGGAGCTCCGCTGCCGTTGAACCCGCTGGTGCCGGGAACAGATCCAGTCCATAGCCCACGCGGCGAGCATGGCATAGTGAGCGTTCACTTCGCACAGCCCTTCTGGGGTCGGCGACAGCGCAAGTCACACCAGTAGCGAGAGGCGTGTCAACGGGCTACGTCCGCGAGGGCGGCCTGCCCCTGCATTTTGAGAAGAGCCGTTAGTTGGCTCCGGAGGAGGGTTTCGAAGCCCCACACGGTTAAGTACTAGCACCCAAAGCTAGCGCTT
Organism: Kofleriaceae bacterium; assembly: GCA_036274355.1. Lineage (GTDB taxonomy): Bacteria > Myxococcota_A > Polyangia > Haliangiales > Haliangiaceae > JABFXX01. The sequence goes on from DASUFX010000145.1 coordinate 1,159, forward strand.
CTCCCAATTCCACCACCCGCGCTGTTCGCGTTGTCTCCCGAAAACGAAACAAGCGGCATTGCTGCCGCTCGATCGGTTTCTCGGGGTTCGTGCGCGAGGGGGGACTCGAACCCCCACACGGTTAAGTACTAGCACCTCAAGCTAGCGCGTCTACCAATTCCGCCACCCGCGCAATTCAGTTGTCACCGAAGGGCTGTTTGAGTACCGCTCGACGCTACCTCTGTCAAGCGCCGCCCAATCCTGCATAGTATGGGGCCGGCCATGTCGTACGAGCCCAGCCCGCCACCACCACTGTCGAGGGCGAGCCTCGTCATCGGGCTCTACGCGGCCATGGGTATCGTGGCGTTCTTGATTGCCGCTGGCCGCGGCAACCCTGACCTCTACCGCCTCGGCGGAAGTCCCGAAGCGTGGCAGCTTGGCGCTGGCCCCGCCATCGGCGTTGCGCTCGGGCTTGCCGTTGTCGGCCTGACCCGCGTGGCGACGCGTAACTTTCAGTGGGCGCGCGAGCTTCATACGAGCTTTCGGGATTTGCTCGGCCCGCTGACCGCGCGCGAGATCGTGATCTTGGCGCTCGCGAGCTCGATCGGCGAGGAGCTGTTGTTTCGCGGGGCGCTGCTCCCGTGGTTCGGGGTGTGGATTCAGGCGGCCGTGTTCGCGGCGCTGCACATCGGGCCGGGCCGGCGCTTCTTGCCGTGGACGATGTCCGCGCTCGTGCTCGGCATCGGCTTTGGTCTGATCGCCAAGTGGACCGGCAATCTCGGTGGCCCGATCGCCGCGCACTTCGTGATCAATTATCTGAACCTGAAGTACATCGTCGGCACCGACCCGGTGCGCGCGGTCGCCGCGATCGACGCGGGCTAATCACGAGCGCCTGGCGCGCCACTCGTGATCGAGCATGCGGTACCAGGCGGTATCGCGATTGTGATCCTTGATGATGTAGTGCGCGTCCTGAATGCCTTCGAACGTGAAGCCGTACGAGAGCGCGGCACGGCGCGACGGCTCGTTTAGCGCGTCGCACTTCCATTCGGCTCGTCGGTAACCGAGTCCGAAGACGTGCGCGAGCAAGAGTGCGGTGACTTCACGGGAGGCACCCGTTCGCTGCGCGTGCGGCGCGTACCAGATACTGCCGAGCTCGATCTTTAGGTGCTGCGGTTGATTCGCGATCAGATTCGCGACACCGACGCGTTGGCCGCGCATCCAGACCGTGAACGGCCGGCCGTCGTCGGCGGCGTCTTGGTGAGCGAGCCATGCGCGCAGCTCGGCCGCGCTCGCGAACGGTCCGCCCGACATGTAGCGCCACACGCGGGCATCGCAGTCGACACCGCTCGACACGGCATGCAGCTCGTCGACGTCGGCGTCGAGATCGAGCGGCCGTACGGTAACGAGCGTACCAGTGAGCGTGATTGCGGCGGGCTTCTTCGGCAGGTCTGCGCGACGCGCGAGCACTTCGGCAGGGAGACGTTCGGTCACGTGTTAGCTTTAGCAGAGCCATGAAACCCGGGGAGGTCGTGGAGGACCGCTTCGCACTGGAGCGTGTTGCGGGCTCTGGTGGCATGGGCACGGTGTATCGGGCGATCGATCGCACGACTGGAACGCCGGTCGCGTTCAAGGTGCTGCGCAGCGCATCGCAAGACGCGGCGTCGCGGTTCGCGCGCGAGGTGCGAATCCTGTCGAGCCTGCGTCATCCTGGCATCGTGCGGTACATCGCCGATGGCCGCACTGCCGATGGCGAGATGTGGCTCGCGATGGAATGGCTCGACGGCGAGAGCCTGAACCAGCGCCTCGCACGCACCGGCGTCAGCGCGAGCGAGAGCGTCGAGCTCGTGCGACGCGTCGCCGAGGCGCTTGGCGCAGCACACGAACGCGGTGTCATTCATCGTGACTTGAAGCCATCGAACTTGTTTCTGATGGACAACGATCTCGAGCGCGTGAAGGTGCTCGACTTCGGTGTAGCGCGCATCGCCGACGCGTCAGCGACGCGCACCGGCGTCATGATCGGCACGCCTGGCTACATGGCGCCCGAGCAAGCGCGCGGCGAGCGCAACGTCGGCGCGCGCTCAGACGTGTTCGCGCTAGGCTGCCTGTTGTTCGAGTGCTTGACCGGCAAGCCGCCGTTCGTCGGCGACAACGTGATGGCGATCTTGGCAAAGGTGCTGCTCGAAGAAGCGCCGCGCGTCGGCGTGGTTCGCCAGGATCTGCCCGAAGCACTCGACGATTTGGTCGCGCGCACGCTGTCGAAGGCGCCGGAGGCACGGCCGCGCGACGGTGCGCAGCTCGCGGCAGAGCTCGCGGCACTCGGGACGATCACTGCGGCCGAACGACCGCAGAACGTCAACGTTGCGGCGTTGACCGCGACCGAGCGACGCCTGTTGTGCGTCGTGCTCGTCGACGTTGGCACCGAAGCCCCCGTCGACCTCGATGCGACGCGGTCGAGCGTGCCATCGCTCGAGGTCGACGCGACGATGCCGTCGACGCCGTCGCACGACACGATCGCGGAGCAACATCGCCCCGAGCTGAAGCCGTTGCGCGAAGCCGCGGAGGCGCATGGCGCACGCCTGCAACGACTCGTCGACGGCTCGCTCGTCGTCACGCTCGCCGGCACCGGCGGTACTGCGGATCAAGCGATGCAGGCAGCCCGCTGCGCGCTCGCGCTCAAAGGGCAGCTCGCAGGCACGCCGATGGCACTCGCGACCGGTCGCGGCGTGATGGCCGGGCGGTGGCCCGTGGGCGAAGCGATCGATCGCGCGGCAGCGCTGCTCGCGGCGGCGCGCAAGGCGTCGCCACATCTCGTCCGCGTCGACGAGGTGACCGCCGGTTTGCTCGACACGCGATTCGATGTCGGCGGCGACGAAGCCGGCTTGTATCTGCTCGGCGAGCGCGATGTGGTGCAAGCGACGCGAACGCTGCTCGGCAAGCCAACGCCGTGTGTCGGCCGCGATC
>DASUFX010000146.1:0-5584 GCA_036274355.1 Kofleriaceae bacterium
CCGTGCTGCCGCTGCCGCGCCGATCTTGAGGGCTACAGCTCGAGGCTGGCGGCGAGGTCGTAGTCCGAGCCCTGCGTGACGCGAGCTTTGACGATCGTGCCCGGGGTGGCCGGGCCGTCGGCGAGGTACGTCATGCCGTCGATACCAGGCGCCTGGCCGTACCAGCGTCCCTCCTGGAGGTACTCGCTCTCGCTAGACACGCCCTCGACGAGCACGTCGATCGTCTTGCCGACCATCGCCTCGTGGCGCGCGCGGCTGATCTGCCGCTGGATCTCCATCAGCTTCTCTTGGCGCGCGGCCATCACCTGCGGATCGACGCGGTTCGGCAGCATCGCTGACACCGTGCCCGGCTCGATCGAGTACGTGAACGCGCCGGCGCGATCGAACTTCGACTCGGCGACGAACTCGCAAAGCTCGTCGAACTCGGCGTCGGTCTCGCCGGGATGGCCGACGATGAACGTGGTGCGCAGCACGACGTTGTCGATGCGCTCGCGCAGCTTCGTGACGAGCTCGCGCGTGATGCGGCTCGAGTGGCCGCGGCGCATGCGCTTTAGCATCGGGTCGCTGATGTGCTGGAGCGGCACGTCGATGTACTTGACGACCTTCGGCTCGCTCGCGATGACGTCGATCAGCTCGTCGTCGAATGCGCTCGGGAACGTGTAGTGGAGGCGGATCCACTTCACGGCGCTGTCGCTCTTGCCGAGCGCGCGGAGTAGCTGCGCGAGCGTCGCGCGCGTCGCCGGGTCGCTGCCGGTATCCCAGCCGTAGCGCGTGAGGTCCTGCGCGATCAGGTTCGCTTCCTGAACGCCTTCGCGGCCGAGCTGCTCGACCTCGGCGACGATGTCGGCGATCGCGCGGCTGCGCTGCGGCCCGCGCAGCTTCGGGATGATGCAGAACGAGCACGGACGATCGCAGCCCTCAGCCACCTTCACGTAGGCGCTGTGGTTGGCGCCGATGCGCACGCGCGGTGCGTCGTGATCGTAGATGTACTCGGGCGTCTCGCTGACCTGGACCATCGGCAGCTTCTTCCTCGTCTTCGCGGGTGCGAGCACCTTCGCGATCGACTGGAAGTCGGCGGAGCCGAGGATGTGATCGATCTCGGGAATGTCCTTCGACAGCTCGTCGGAGTAGCGTTGCGCGAGGCAGCCGGTGACGACGAGCTTGCGCTTCGTCTTCTTCTTGTACTCCGCCATCTCGAGGATGGTGTCGACGGACTCTTCCTTCGCGGCGTCGATGAACGCGCACGTGTTGACCACGATGACGTCGGCGTCATCGGGCGCGTGCACGAGCGAGTGGCCCGCCGCCTCGACCTGGCCGAGCATCAGTTCGGTGTCGACCTGGTTTTTCGGACAACCAAGCGACACGAAGTAGATGCGTTGAGTGGCAGACGCCATCGGGCCGGGCAGTCTGTGCCGCCGCTCCCGATGTGTCAACGGGGATGTTTGTGCCCGGAAATCGAGACCCTGGCCGCGACAATGATGAGCAGAACAGCGGCCAGACCCGCCAGTGGCCACGCGTGGGGTCGGCGCGGCTCGGTCGCGGCCGAGGTGCTGGTCGTCGCCGGGGCGGCGGTCGTGGCTAGCGCGACGTTGGTAGCCGGTATGGTTGCGGGCGGCGACGCGACGACGCGCTTCACCGTGAGCTCGCGGCCGATGGTTCGAATGATTTCGATGTCGTCGATGCGCTCGACCTGCGCGTCATACCGCCCAAGCATCGTCGCCGTGTTGGTCGGCGCGAAGCCCAGCTCAGCGAGCACGCGTGCGCCGGGAGACTTCGCGCGACAGGTCTCGAGCGACTCGCGGTGTATTCGCCCGCGGCTGCACATCACGGACACCGATTCGACGACCCGTGCGCTCTGGCGATCGATCACGCGCACGACCCAGTCTGTGTACGTCGCGGTCCAGTACACGCCGAGGTATCGCCCGCTCGGCTCGGCCAGCACGACGAGGTCACGCTCTTCGAATGCGGAGGGCTCTACGTTGCCGCCCGCGGTCGTGAGGGCTTTGACAGCCGGTAGGCCAGCGAGCCCGGCGAGCAGCTTGTCCGTGCTCACTCGATACAGGAGCCACACCGGTCGGCGCGCCGCGAGGTCGGTGAGTGCCTCGTTCGCGGCGTCGGCGCCGTCGGTGCGCAGCAGGACATTGGCGCGATGAGCTCGAGCCTCGTCGAGCGACGGTGCCAGCGCGAGCGCGTGATCGAGCAACTCGCGGGCGCTGCGCAGCTCGCCGCGGCGAAGTGCGAGCACCGCGCGTGCATCGGCGAGCCGCGCGCGGAGCTCGTCGATCGACATCGTGCGGGTCTCACCGGGGCGGGTCTCGGGCTGGTACGTCACGTCGATCTCGACATTCGTGCCGACGACGCGCACCTCGCGAATCGACGCAACGTCATCGCCGCCGAGCTCGGCCGAGTCGGTCGCGTCGACAACGCGCAGCGGGTGCGCGGCGATGTGCATGCCATCGGGCAAGCGATCGTGGTGCGCGATCACCTTCGTCAGCTCGATGCGCGCAGTGAATCGCTTCGCGGGGCCACAGCCGAAGTGATCGCACGTCAGCCCGTCGATCTCGTGACCTGAGAACCGCCGCACTTCGCCTTCGCGCATTCCGCGCAGGTCGCCGCGGAACTGGTCGTTGAGCGCGATCGCGCTCTTGCGCACGCTGATCTCCGACGTCTCGGTCGGTTGGCCCTGCCACGTGAAGTCGAGGCGATAGACGAGCTCGTCAGCGTCGTCGGGGAACGCGCCGCTTCCGGCACGCTCGATCGTGCGTCGCTCGATGCCAGCGACGGCGAGCGACGGTACGAGGACGAGCAGGAAACTGAGCGCGCGCATGTCGACGAAAACGCGCCGCCGCAGCGCGCTATTTCCTGCCGATCACGCCGGCCGCTTGGCGCGAGTCGCGAGGGCACGGCCGAGCTTGTTGACCTCGTTCTCCCAGCCCTGCTTCGCGCGCTCGGTCCACTCGTCGGCGTGCATCGTGTCGAACGTCAGCGTCATGCGAACGCCAGCGGGCGTCTGTTGCAGCTCGACGACGTGCACGACCTCGTACGGCTCGACGCCCGGAATGAAGTCGGCGAGGTGGAGGTACGCGAGCCGCTGGTTCGGCACGACCTCGGTGAACGTGAGCGTGCATTCGTTCGTCGTCGGCATCCCCTGCTGCTTCATGTACGCGACCATCTCCGGCTGCACCGCGCTCATCGCATAGCGGAGCTTTCCGCCCGGCCGCAGATCGATCGCGTGGACGACGACGGCAAAGCCATCGGGTCCCCACCACGACTCGATGCCCTCCTTCGTCGTCCACAGCTCCCAGACATCCTCGATCGGCGAATCGAACGTGCGTTCGACGGTGACCTTGCCGCGCGATGCGGCACCTGGATTGGCGGCGTTTTTCATGACTGTTTTCCTTTGCGCTGTTGCTTCTTGCGTTCCAGAGCCTGTTCGAACCGATCGAAGCGGCGTTCCCACAGATCGCGATACGACGCGATCCACGTCTCGAGCTCGCGGAACGGCTCGGGACGCAGCGAGTAAAACCGCTGTGCGCCATCGGGCCGCACCCGGACGAAGCCCGCCTCCTGCAGGATGCGCAGGTGGCGCGACACGCCGGACTGGTGGATGTGCAAGCGGTCGACGATGTCATTGACCGGATGTTCGCCGCCGCGCAGCGCCTCGACGATCTGTCGGCGCGTCGGATCGGCCAGGGTCTGAAACACATCGATATGCATGTCTGTGCATATGCATATCAGTGCATGTCTTGCCTGTCAACCCGGACCCGTCCGCGGTGACGTGCTACGAGCTGGCGGGCTTGACGATCCGGAAGCGACCGAGCGGCAGCTGTCCTTCGAGGCGGCCTTTTGCGAGTACGTCGATGCGGCGCAGCGCGGTGATCGTGCTCTGTGGGAGCGGCGACCGTCCGGCCCGCACGAGCTCGATCGGTGAGCGCAGCAGGCCGTCGCCGTGCTCGAGCTCGTTGCCGGCGTCGTCGAGAAGCCTGAACACCAACGTTCCGTCGAACGCGAGTGGAAGGGCCGCCTTGGCAGTGGCGAACAACTTGATCTCCTGGTCGCCGAATTCGCTCGCCGTCCAGCCGTCGACCGAAACGAGCTCGATACCGATGGGGGCCGCTGACTCGCGCCGCGTGAGCTCGATCGGTGCGAGCGCGCTTTTGGCCGCGATGCTCGCCTTCGCGTCGTACGACGCGACGAGCTCGTTAAGGTCGCGACGTACGGTCGCGAACAGCTCGAACGAGCTCACGATGTCGGCAAAGTCCTCCGACACGTACAACCGCTCGCCACTCGGACTCGCGAGCAGCTTCGAAAAGCATGGAGCGCCATCGGCCGCGCGCGCGACGAATCGGATCTGTGTGATCTGGAGCTTCACCCCCACGATCGTTCGACCGATGTCGATGGTGAGGTTCTGGCCCTCGAGCCTCGCATCGAGGGACACGTTGAACGGAGCAGCGATTGCTTCAGGCGCGAGCTGCAGCCGACCAACCACCTCGTCCTCGGCTTCGTCGTCCAGGATCTCGGCGCCGTCGTCCTCGTCGTCGTCCGCGTCGTTGTCTGCGTCGCCGAGCTCCTCGGTGCCATCGCGCATGCCGTTCGCGTAGGCGTCGAGCTCCTCGTCCCAGTAGATGCAGTCATAGGTGTCGGCGACCTTGCACGTGGCGTTCGAAAAGCGCCGGCGCAGCTCGGTGATCGCGACCAGCAGGTCTCGCCACTCGTCGTGCTCGGCGTCGAACGGAACCTTCGCCATGCCACTCGCGAGCACGCTGCGTTTCGGCGCGATGTGGAGGTCGTACCCGCGTTTCTCGTGACGCGCGATGTGCTGCTCGAGCCAGGTGCGTTCCTCTGCGGTGAGCTTTGCCGTGCGACGCAGCTCGTATGTGACCGACCAGCCCATCAGAGTCCCTCCACCGCGATCGGGCCGAGCCTGCCGATTCCCACGGCGTCCACGGTGATCGCGAGCTCGAGCTGTGTAGCCGTGCCTTCGGTATACCGGAACGGGATCTCGTAGATGCGGCGCGTAGTGTCACTGTCGGGACCGCCGGGATATGCGCGCTCCTCGCCCAGCACCTTGTCGCCGTCGAGACGCACGCGACCAGACACGGTGCAGTACGTCCCGCGCGCGCCGCGGCGGACGTCGAGCTCGACGAATACCTGGAGGCCGCGATATGCGGCGATCGGCGCACCGGCGTTGAAGTAGGCGGCGATCGACACGATGTCCACGAACGGCACGGCCCCGCGCCTCGTGATGTCGAGTGGCACGCGGCCATCGCCCGCCGGCGGCCCGAGCCGCGCGATCGCGAGCTCGTTCGACACCTCGATCTTGTATGGCACGGACAGCTCGATGCTGCGCGTCGCCGCCAGGGTCGACGCGCCGATGAACTGTTCGAGCGCGAGCTCGTGAGTCTCGCCGGTGCGGCTCCGGCACGATCCATCGGGAATGCCAATGACGCGCCCGCCGGCGTCACGCAGCGTTGCGTAGATGTACTCGAGCTTGATCGGCAGCGCGCTGGTCGCGGTGCCCGCGAGGCGAAGCCGGCGCTCGACGGTTGTCACGGCGACGTCGCCGGCAAGCGCGAGCGATGCC
>DASUFX010000147.1:0-9899 GCA_036274355.1 Kofleriaceae bacterium
GTCAAGATCGCGCCCGATCTCGCGGACGCTGACATCGATGCGATCGCAGACCTCGCGCTCGAGCTCGCGCTCGACGGCATCATCGCGACGAACACGACGATCGCGCGCACCGGTCTCACGACGCCCGATTCGCGCGTGCAAGCGCTCGGCGCCGGCGGGCTGTCCGGCGCGCCGCTCAAGGCGCGGTCACTCGACGTGCTGCGCCGGCTGCGTGCACGTGTCGGCGACAAGCTGGTGCTGATCGCGGTCGGCGGGATCGAGAATGGTGATGACGCGTGGGCGCGCATCCGCGCCGGCGCGACGCTCGTGCAGGCGTACACCGGCTTCATCTACGGCGGGCCGCTATGGCCACGCCGCGTGCAACGCGAGCTCGCGGCTCACGTGCGCGCAGCGGGACTCACGTCGATCGAACAAGCGATCGGCGCGGATGTCCCGAGCGCGTCCTCCGCTGCTAGTTAGGGAAGCAGAAGCAGGTCGAGCCCGCCGTCGTGGCGGTCGTGCCCGTCGGGCACATCATCCCCGTGCCGCACACGATGACGCAGCCAAGGTCGATCATGGTGTAGCTCGTGTTCGCCTTCAGCGGGTTGTCCATCGGGGTGGTGGCGAGGATCACGCCACACGCCGGCATGCCAACTGAACCCCCCGTGTACACTGCCGAGCACTTCGCGTTATCTGGGGCCGGGGTTGTGGTCGTGAGCTGTCCCTGTGCGTTGGTCGTTCCAGAACCATCTTCGAGGCAATGCGGCGTGCAATAGCTGGTACTCGCGCTGCCGCCACCGAGGCCGAGCGCGATGCAATCGGGCGCGTTCGTCGGGCACGCCGGCTGACCCGAGCCGCACTTCTGGCCGAGGCCAGTCAGTCCGCCACCGCCGCCGGGTGCGTCCATGAACACCTTGCTGTCCATGAATACCTTCGCGTCCGGGTTGCCGTTCCCGCCGCCGCCGTCGTCGCCGCCGCAGGCGAACACAGTCGTTCCGACGGCAACACCAAGTACGAGACACGAACTAACTAGACGTGACTTCCCCATAGGATGGTTCCTCCGGCGCGCACCATACGACCGTTTCCGTCGGGAAACCAAGTGCGAATCTCGCACTCTCTGGCAGATGCAGCGGCGTTCGGTTCGCTGAGCTACAGTGCGAACATGGCCATCCGCAAGATCGCCCAGATCGGTCACCCCGTCTTGCGACAAACCGCACGCGAGGTCTCGCGCGAGGAGCTCGCCTCTGTGGCGACGCAACAGTTCATCGACGACCTCGTCGAGACGATGCGCGACGCCGACGGCGCCGGCTTGGCCGCGATTCAGGTCTACGAACCAGTGCGCATCTGCGCGATCGAAGTGCGCAACAACCCACGCTACCCCTACAAGCCGCAGATCCCGCTGACCATCTTGGTAAACCCGGTCCTGACCCCGGTCGGCGACGAGCAGTTCGATAACTACGAGGGCTGCCTCTCGGTCCCGAACCTACGCGGCAAGGTAAAGCGCTACGTCCACCTCCGGGTCCAGGCCTTGGACCGCAATGGGAACCCGATCGACGAGGTCGTTCACGGCCTCAAGGCCGGCACCTACCAACACGAGGTCGACCACCTGAACGGCAAGATCTTCGTCGACCGCGCCGACCCGAGCACGTTCGCGACATGGACCGAGTTCGAACGCCACCACCGCGCAAAGTTCATCGAGGAAGCGCAAGCGCTCGTCGCGCGCGTCGGTTCCTGAGGCTTGCGCGCCTAATTTCCGCGCGCACGCTTGCCCGCAGGTCGGCGGCATTGTTTGCTGGCGGCGATGGCCCGCCGTAGCAAGTCCGGTTCGGTTGCGCCCAAACGCGGGCGCAGCAAGAAGAAGCCGGCCGGCCCGCTGATCAACGTGCGGCACATGACCCGCCGCGATATCGGCGACGCATGGGAGTTCCTGAAAGTCAGCTTCCGCGCGGTCAACCAGGAGACCGTCGAGTACCAGCGGCCGATCTCGCGCCGCCGCTTCGAAGAGGTGTTCGAAGAGGAAGGCATCGAACAGCTGCTGTTCGAGGTCAACGGCGAGATCGTCGCGTACGCGGAGTGCAGCTACGAGGTCACCGGTTCGGATAACTGGATCAACCCGCGCTACTTCGAGAAGCGCGACATGAAGCCGCTGTTCGTCGACGAGCTCGCGGTGCATCCAGACTGGAGCGGTAAGGGCGTCGGCTCGTTCGTGCTCGAGCAGCTGCATCACCTCGCGCGCGTGCACGGTCTCAATCACCTCGTGCTCGAGGTCGCGGAGAACAACGAGCGCGCACTCAACTGGTACAAGAAGCGCTCGTTCAAGAAGCTCGACGCTGCGATTTTCATGGCGTGTGAGGTCGAGATCGAGCCCGAGCTGCTGCCGCCACGGGCGTTGCCGGTCCGCGGTTCGTTGCCGCCGCCGAGCTCGGGCGACGACGGCGACGGCGGCGATCAGACCGAAGATTGATACGGCCTCCACCGTCCGGTGGGCGTCCTACAACCGGACGCCTCGTCCGAGCTGCGTGCCCGATCGAACGAGGCGCGACGCGATTTCAACCGGTTCGACCTGGCACGGACCGTGCTCGATGTCGTAGCCAGCTGCTTCCGCCTCATTTGTGAGTCATTATGCCTCTAGTTATGAGTCAGTTGACCGTGCGCAGTCTCGACAAGCGTCTGCTCCATGCGATCCGCGAGCTTGCGCGCCGGGAACGGATTTCCCTTAACAAGGCCGCGCTGCGTCTGCTCGAGCGCGGCGCCGGTCTTGCGCCGGCCAGCCAAGAGAATCGGATCGGAAGCTCGCTCGATCACCTCGCTGGAACGTGGAGTGCGCTGGAGGCAAAGGCCTTCGAGCAGGCGCTCAAGTCGTGTGAGCAGATCGACGAGGCAATGTGGAAATGAGGCGGCTCCTCGACACGAACGCGTATGTCGCGTGGAAGCGTGGCGATCGGTCGGTAATGGACATCGTGAACGGATCCTCGGAGCTCGCGTTTTCGACCATCGTGATTGGCGAGCTCTTGTACGGCTTCCGCCACGGCAACCGCTTCTCCAAGAACGCGAACGAGCTCGACGAGCTCTTGGCCGACGCGCGTGTGAGCGTGTTGCCCGTGACCACCACGACCGCAGATCGGTTCGGCCGGATCGCAGCGGTGCTGCGCAAGGCCGGCACGCCGATACCGACGAACGATATCTGGATCGCCGCCCACGCATTCGAGAGTGGTGCCGAGCTCGTCAGCTTCGATGCGCACTTCGAGTCGGTACCCGGGCTCGTCTGGACACAACTCGGCTAAGGGGCCGAGCGATCAAGGTGCTGTACAGGCATGTGGGGCAGTGAGTGCGGCCGCGTGCGCAACAATCGTACGCGCACGGCGCGCGCCCCGACGCATATGATGGTGGGGATGGGAGGCTGGCCGACTGCATGTGCGATGCTCGCGCTCGCGGGATGCTCGTTCGAGCACGGCGTCGCCCCCGACGAGCTCGGCAGCGACGGCGGGTATCAAGATGCTGTCGGCACCGGGCTGGATGGTGCGATCGGATCGAGTTGCTACGGACCGGCGGCCGGCGCGTGGCGCGTGTGCCTGGGCAGCGTGCCGACGGGAGGCGTGATGCTGCCGCCAACCCTCGACACGACGACGAGCATGTTGTGCCTGCAAGCGCAGCCGGCGGAATGGACGACGAGCGGTCAGCCGCCCGCGTGCTTCGTCGTCGGCGACGCGATCCAGACGTCGAAGACCGTGGTGACGGGTAGTCGGCCGCTCGTGCTCCTGTCGTCCGGCACGATCACGATCGGCAGCCTCGATCTCGCGAGCCACGCGGATTCGAGCGCCACCGGCCCCGGCGCCGATCCGTCAGTATGCAAACCGTTCGCGGCGAATCCGCAGACGGGCGATGGCAACGGAGGTGGCGCCGCCGGCAGCTTCATGACCAAGGGTGGCGACGGTGGCGACGGCCACGACGGAGATGAGAAAGGCGGCCGCGCGGCGACGGCGGATGGCACGGCACCGGCGGTGCTGCGCGGTGGTTGCCGCGGTCAGAAAGGCGGCGGGTTCTCGGGCGGGGCGGGTGGCCACGGCGGCGGCGCTGCATATCTGGTTGCTGCGACCTCGATCATGGTGACCGGCACGATCAACGCGAGCGGCGCCGGTGGCTCGGCTGGCAACAACAACAAGCCCGGCGGCGGCGGTGCCGGTTCGGGCGGCATGATCGTGTTGTACGCGCCGCTCATCGGAGTGACCGGCACCGTGTTCGCCAATGGCGGTGGCGGTGGCGGCGGCGGCGACGGCGACGGTTCGCCTGGCGATGATCCATTGTTCGCGGGCGTCACTGCAGGCGGAGGAAGTCCTGCCGGTGGCGACGGCTATGCGCTTTCGGTCAACGCGACCAGTGGTGGTAGAGACAAGGACGGCGGCGGTGGCGGAGGTGGCGGCGCCGGCTACATCCGATCGAATCTGACGATCGGCGCGACCTCGCCAGCCGCTGACATCGTGCCGTAGCTCATCGCGATCAAGGCTTGGCGAAGCAGGCGGTCTGGATTCGCTCGCGCTGCGCCGACTCGGGCCACCTCGCGTCGAACCGCTCGATCGCGGCGGTCACGTCGAGGTCCATGTTGCAGCGCGCCTCGATCGCGATCGCAGCGGCTTCCTCGGCCATCTGACCGCGCCCGTGCGTCTCGCGTTCGTACGCTTTGATCGCTTCGAGTGCCGCGTGCGGGGCACGCCGCTTCAACGAGACACCCGCGAGATCGATCAGCTCGACTTCGCGCGCGAGCGACACTCCCTCTTCTTCAGGAGCGACGCGAGAGCCACGCGCCTTGCTCGGATGGGCCGACGCAGCTCCGTCGTCGGGCTCTCGAGATTCGGCTCCGTCCTCGACCGCGTCGCTGGTCGACTGCACGTGCGCGTGATGCTCCGGTTGCGATACGACCGGCTGCGAGCGGTCTGGCTGCAATGGCGGTTCCGCGGGTGCGACGACGCGAACCTCGCTGCGAACCTCGTCGCCCGCGCGCGGGGCGACATCGACACGGGGCGCTTCACCGCCGCGATTCGGCCGCGCTACCACGACGACCGTGGCGACCGCGCCGACGGCGAGCAATGCGGCACCGAGCTTGAGCAGCAGCGACGACGAGCCGACCTTTGCTGCGGGAATTGCCGCCGCGGCACCGGTGGCGGCCGTTGCGCCGACCGCGGCAGCGACCTTCGCGCGCACGCGTGCGGCGACGGCGTCGTCGGGCGCGAGGCCTTCCCGCGCGGCGGCGATGAGGGAGCGAGACAGCTCGGTCATGGCGTCACCCGGGCGCGCACGGCGAGCTCGAAGGCGTGACGCGCGAGGCGCAATCGCGAGTATGCCGTGTTGAGGTTGAGGTCCAGCATGCGAGCGACCTCGGGAACCGAGAGTTGCTCGAGCTCGACGAGTGCGAACACGACGCGCTTGTCTTCATCCATCGTCTCGAGGATCGACATGACAGTCGCGGCGGCTTGCGCGCGCGAGAACGCGGCGAACGTATCGGCGGCGCCGACCGGTTCGGTTTCTAGCGGATCGGTGCGGCCGTCTTTGCGCCGCGCGGCCTGCGCGACGCGACGAGCGATCGCGAACAGCCATGTCGTGATCTGCGCGCGCCCTTCCCACTCGGGAAGGCGACGATGCACGACGACGAACACGTCCTGCGCCGCATCTTCGAGCGCAGCCTCGGCGACGCCGAACGTGCGCAGCACCCGCCACACGAATGCGAAGTGCGCCTCGTAGACTTCATCGAACGATGGGATCGCGACCTCGGGTTGCATCGCGTGCGCGAGCGCAGCAGGCATCTCTGGAATAGGTGCAGCGACTGCCCCCGATCCGTCACGGTTCTTCACTACTGCCACCCCACTTCGATGCCGGCCGACGCGCGGAACGACATCGGTGCCGGCGCGTAGACGACGAGACCGTCGCCGGTGCGAAAGCGCATGCGATCGATCGCGAGCATCGTCTCGTTGCTACCGACGAGGCGGAGCCACTTCGTGATCTGCCACGCGACGCCGAAGCCCGCGCCCGCTGCGATCCAGCGGCCCGAGTCGAACTGCTCGCCCGGCAGCTTCGTGCTGTTGCCATCCATCATGCCGAATTCTATCGCTGCCCACGCACGCAACGGCAGACGAGCCGGGCGCCAGCCGACGCGCGTCGCTGCGGTGTCGAGAAACACGTTGACGACTGCGGGCGCGCCGTCGTGGAACTGCGCGTAGCTGTCGAGCCAGCGTGTACCGGCGACCTCGACCATCAGCTCGTCGCGACGTACGGTGATCGCGAGCTCGGCAGCGACACCAACCTTCGGGATGACGCCGATGCCACTGACCGCGCCGAGGCGGCCACCGACTGACCACATGCGAGGTGTCGGCCGTGGCTCCGGCTCGACGATGATCTTCTCGTTCACATCTTGTTCGCGCACCGCGGTGCGCTTGCGCGCGATCGCATCGCTCGCGACGCGAGTCACGATCACCGCGACAGCATCCGCGATCTCGTCGCAGTGCGTGCTCGTCAGCGTGCGGACATCGTTCGCGACCGTCATCGCTCGCAGATCCACGCGCGCGATGTAGCGACTGCCTTTCTGCGCGACATCGACTTCGATCCCGAGCACCACATCGTCGAGCGAGCGCTCGAGGCGGCGCTCGATGCGGGCGCGCAGATCCGCTGCGTCGGGACAACCAGGCGGCGCGTTCCACTGCAGGGTGGGCGTCGGATCGGCCATGGCGACCGAGCTACCCGGCGAGGCCGGTGTGGCAGGCTGCGCGGCAGCAGGTGCGATGGCGGCGACCGTGACGACAACGAGGACGAACGACCGCATGAGACGGCGACAGCCGCTCGGTTGCCGAGTTGCCTGACAACGTCTGCCGCGAGTGCGGAGCGTCGGCTGGGGACATGGGTCGACAGTGCCGGCCACGGGTGCAGTGGTTAGTGCCGGAACCGGGCCAGATCCGTCACGGCCTAACACCGCGACTTCGCGTCATATAGCTGCCGACTCAGGTCAACGTCGTTGGCAGCGCTGAGGTCAGCAGAGCCACCACGTTGGCGGGGGCCTCGATGTGAAGCCAGTGGCCGGCATCGATGTGATGTACGTGGACGTGCGGCGGGGCGGCGGCGAGCCGGGTGCGGTCCTCGGCGGAGAGCGTCGTCGACTGGTCCGCGATCACGACGTCGAGCTCGCCTGGCAAATTCGGATCGAGCGCGATCGGCCACAGATCCTGCGCGTAGTAGTCCTGCAGCATGTCGCCGACCGCATCGAGATCGAGGCGCAGCGCGAGCTGACCACTCGTCTCCGGCACGAGGTTCATCGCGAGCCATTGCGCGAGCGGCAGCGCTTCACCGGCGCCGGTGATCGCGGCGATGAAATCATCGCGTTTGCTCCACGTCTTCGGCAGCCGTCGCATCAGATTCAGCACGCGCGTCACCGAGTTGTTCGGATCGGTCTCGGCGCCCGGACGCGGGCTCGGGCTCGCATCGAACATCCAGGTCTGGCGCAGCGTCGTCGGTGCGAGCGCGCGCGTCGCGAGCACGACCTTGCCGCCGAAGCTGTGCCCCGCGATCACCGTGATGCCGTGCAGCTCGTCGAACAATGCGCGCACGTCCTCGGCGCAGGCTTCGAGTGTGTGCGGCGGGTCGCCGGGCTCGGACCGGCCATGCTGGCGCAGATCGACGAGCACGACGCCCCACTCCGGCCGACGCTCGTGAATCTTGCGCGCGATGCTGCGCCAGTTGCCGCCCGAGCCGTAGATGCCGTGCGTGAACAAAAGCCACTGACTGACGTTGGTTCCGATCAGCTCGCGATGTAGACGCGCCGGCACCGCGTGATGATGCCATTGCCTCGCAATCGTGGCACCGTGACGGCGTGGACATGATCGCGATCCTCAGTGACGCCGGCTTCGATGTCGTCCATCCGTTCGCTGCGCATGCGGTCGCGCGTGAGCTTGGCCTCAGCATGCTCGCTGATCCAGAGCGGCCGGCGGGCTGGCTTGTCGCCAACACGCGTGCCTGGTGGCCGCGGTTTCTCGCCGCGCGGCGCGCGGATCCGGACCTCGCTGCGAGTCGCGATCCGATCAACGACTACGTCGAGAAGACATGCGCGAAGATTTCCGGCGCGCGTTGCTTCTTTCCGCATCGCCAGTACGACGGTGCGTGGCTGCCGTTTCAACGGCTCGCCGTCGCCGCGGGATTCGGCACGCTCTCGCCGAGTAATCTGGTCGTTCACCCGACGTTCGGGCCGTGGTTCGCGCTGCGTGCGATCGTCCTGACCGGCGACACGCCGATCACGCGCGTGTTACCTGCCGCCCCATGCGCCTGCGCCGAGCGCTGTCCCGTTGCGTTCGCACGTGCACGTGAAGCGCAAGATTCATGGCGTGCGTGGCTCGCGGTCCGCGACGCGTGCTGCGTCGGCGCCGAACACCGCTACAGCGAAGATCAAATCGAGTACCACTACACGAAGAGCCTCGCGCTCCTTCGCTAGCGTGCGCAGGGCTCGTGCAGAGGACGCGGGTTCCCAACCCAGTGGGGACTCCACTACTCCAGCGCGGTTCGAGTGGTCGTCGGATCGAGACCTTAGCCACGGCCTGACGCTTGCACTCTCCGACGGGCGTGAGGATCCTGCTCGCGACAGTGGTGGTCGCCGGCTGCGGCTTCGAGCACGGGGTGGACCCGGCCGGGCAGCCCGACAGTGGAGGCACCGATCCAAGCGCCGATGCGTCGGTGAACGTCCCGCCGGTTCCGTGCAAGTTCCCCGACGGCTCGCTGCGCCTCTGCGTCGAGTTCCAGGATCGCAAGTACTCGGGCAGCGTCTCGGATACGTCGCCCTATCAGCTCAACGCGATTGCCGACGAGCTCGGCGAGTGGACCCGTAACAACCAGCCGGCAGCCGCGACCTACTGGAACACGCTCGTACGCGTCCCAGAATCTCCGATGCTGGACATCACGGGCTCGATCACGTTCGAGATCTGGGTGCGGTCCCTGTATCAGTACGGCACGATGCTGTCGAACGATGGCCAGTACGCGATCGGCATGGATCTGTCGGGCCGTGTGACCTGCCGGATCGGCAACACGACGGTCACCAGCGACCCGATCGGCCAGGACGTGTGGCGCCACATCGCGTGCACGAAGACCGACGAGAAGATCGCGATCCACATCGACGGCGTCGCGACGAAATGTCAAGACGCGTCGAGCTCCATCCCGACCGCCGGGACGCAGGGCACCAAGATCACGCCCGGCTTCATCGGCTTCATCGATGACATCCGCATCTACGCGCGAAAGCTGACCGCGCTGGAAATCTGTACGCACGCAGACAAGACGCAGTGCCAATCCGGCTGCACCGACGACTGAGGGATCTCTCCCTCCGGATCCGCCAATCGTCGTCGGTGGGATTCCGTTTGCCGTCGACTGCGGTACGCTGATTGGCCGCATGGCAGACGTGCTCGAAGCATTCCACCCGCTCGTCGCGGGTTGGTTTCGCGATCGCTTCGGCGCGCCGACCGCACCCCAGCTCGAAGGCTGGCCGCGGATCGGTGCCGGCGAAGACGTGTTGATCGCGGCGCCCACGGGCTCGGGCAAGACGCTCGCCGCGTTCCTCGCGTGCATGGACGATCTAGTCCGGCGCGGATACGAGGCGCCACTGCCGGATCACACCGCGATCCTGTACATCTCGCCGCTCAAGGCGCTGTCGAACGACGTCCATCGCAACCTCGAAGCTCCGCTCGCCGAGCTGGCGGCGCGGGCAGCGATCGAGGGCTCGGCGTTTCCGGAGATTCGCGTCGCGGTGCGTACCGGTGACACACCGGTCGGCGAGCGCGCGAAGATGGCGAAGAAGCCGCCGCATATTCTGGTCACGACGCCGGAGTCGCTCTTCATCCTGCTGACGACCGTGAAGGGCCGCGCAGCGCTCGGTCAGCTGCGCACGGTGATCGTCGACG
>DASUFX010000148.1:0-2651 GCA_036274355.1 Kofleriaceae bacterium
GCGGGTCTGCCGATCCACGTCCACCGTGGCGGCCAAGGCGGCGAGGACGACGTGGGCTGCGAGAAGGCAGCACTGCGCGTCTACTTCAACATCGGTATGTGCGCGGCCGAGTGCATGGTCGGCCACCTCCACAACGGCCCCGGTGGCTCGCAAACCGAGATCGACGACGCCGAGTGCTCGGCGGCGTGCCCCGAGTACGTGCGTGCGAAGTCTGAAGTCAGCGGCATGTGCGCGTTCATGGCGACCAACAAGGTGCCGAAGCTCGAGGACGCTCCGGGCGGCGCGGCTGCCATCAACACCGCGGTTCTCGATCGCGGCAAGAAGGTCTTCAAGCTCGCGTGCGCCGGCTGCCACTCGAACGGCGGTCCTCCAGGTCACGAGGTCTACTCGAACGACCTGATCAACCCGATGATCCTCGTCGGCACGAACTCGTGCCGCGCGCGCAGCACGAACTGGAAGGAAGGCCAGATCTGGGGCCAGTTCTCGTCGGACGAGTACAAGGCACGCGCCACGGGTGGCCCGGGCTACTACCGCAACGTGCCGCTGCTCGGCGTGTGGGCGACCGCTCCGTTCTTCCACAACAACCGGCTGGGTAGCTACAACGGCGACCCGTCGGTGGCCGGCCGCCTCGCCGCGTACGAGGACGCGATGGATCAGCTGCTCAACCCGGCGCATCGCAACTTCGGCGCGTCGGTGCAGCGCACGACGGTCCAGATCACGATCCCGACCGCGGGCGGTCCGGTGACGCTGCCTGCCGGTACGCCGATCGGTGCGTTCGCGAACGTCAACCCGGCAACAGGTCAGAACCTGTGCCCGGTGCCGGGTACGGAGGCACTCGGCGCTCTCGCGCCCCCCGACGTGGTGGAGAACCAGGGCCACTACTTCGGCGCGGCGCTGTCTGACTCGGACAAGTACGCCCTCAAGGAGTGGTTGAAGACCAAGTAGCCCTCACCGACTTCCAGTAGTCCGACGACGCGCGATGGTTGACCCCATCGCGCGTTGTCGTTTCGGCTTCGTTAAGCGTGACACGGCGACGTGGATTCGCTTGCACTTTCTCGGCGACGTGAAGCTCGTCGGCCACAGGCACCGTGAACAGTTCTCCTCGATGTGCGTCCAAGGAGGCGGATACACGAGAGGCATGTACCTTGCGTGCGACTTCGATAGTGAACCTCGCGGCGGGAACGATCTTCGCCGAACGCTACGAAATCCTCGCGACCCAAGGCCGCGGCGGCATGGGCTACGTATATCGCGCGAGGCACCTCGGGCTCGCCAAAAACGTGGCGCTCAAGGTCCTTGCGACGAGCAAGCTCGACTACGAGGAGCGGTTCGCCCGCGAGGCGCGCGCAGTCGCACGCCTCGACCATCCGGGCTGTGTGCGCGTGCTCGACCACGGCCGTGCGGACGGCGCGCAATACATCGCGATGGAGCTCATCGACGGTGAGACGCTCGGTACGGTGCTGCAGCGCGGTCGCTTCACGAAGGCCCATGCTCTCGACATCGCGCGACAGCTGCTGCACGCGCTCGCGCATGCGCACGCGCAAGGCGTCATTCATCGCGACATCAAACCCGAAAACATCATGCTCACGCCGCTGCGTCATCAGACCGGGGGGGCCGGATTGTCCGCCGGCCCTGGCGGCAAGCGCGCGGTGCTCATCGACTTCGGACTCGCGACCGTGCGCAACGAGCTGCCGCTCACCGGCGCGGGCATGTGCGTCGGGTCGCCATCGTACGTCGCTCCCGAGCGGCTGCTCGGCCGGCCTCACGACACGCGTACCGACCTCTACGCGGTTGGCGTCGTGCTGTACGAGATGATTGCCGGCGTGAAGCCGTTCAACGGCACGTCGCCGGAGCACACGATGCGACTCGCACTGCATCGGCCGCCGCGCCCGCTTCGCGCATTTCGCCGCGACATCCCGGCCGTGCTCGACCGCGTGATCCGCCGTGCGCTGCAGAAGGATCCGGGGCGTCGCTTTCAGGACGCCGAGGAGATGCTGCTCGCGCTCAACGACGTTCCCACCGACGAGGAAATTGCCGAACGCATCGCCGCGGCGGAGCGCGAGGAGCAAGACGAAGCGGCGGCGACCATCGCGATCGCGCGCCTCGAGATTCGCGAGCCGTCGCTGTTGTCACGAATCTGGACCTGGTTGCGCTACGGCGGCTGGCGCTGGCGACACGGCTAGCGTTACATCTCGGGCATGCCGACACGACGTGATGTGCTCGCAGGCTCATTGGCGGGCGGGGCTGCTGCTCTGCTCGGTCCCACGCTCGCGACTGCGAAGACCGCGCCGCCTCCGGCTCCGACGAAGCCGGGCGCGCACGAGGTCAAGCCGCTGCCGTTCGATGCAGCGAAGCTCAAGGGCCTATCGGCGGCGATGCTGACGTCGCACCACGACAACAACTACGCCGGTGCGGTGAAGAATCTGAACAAGGTCGAGCTCGACATCGAGAAGATCAACAAGGACACGCCGGGCTATCTCGTCTCGAGCCTGCGCGAGCGCGAGCTGACGTTTACGAACTCGAAGATTCTGCACGAGCATTACTTCGGCAACCTCGGCGGCGACGGCAAGCTCGCGGGCGCGATCGACAAGCGACTGGCCGCGCAGTTCGGCTCGACGGCACGCTGGGAGGAGCTGTTCCGCGCGAGCGCGATG